>JBKOYE010000154.1:0-16770 GCA_046725275.1 Verrucomicrobiota bacterium | reverse complement strand
GTTTTGGTGGTCATCATCGGCTCGATGCTGGCACGCGTCATCAATGGATCAGAGGCTTTCTTTCCGACGCTGGGCACTGGATTCGTTTTGGTGTTACTGCACCGGCTTTTCGGCTTGGCGGCCTATTATTCACATACTTTCGGAATCCTGGTTAAAGGAGAACCTGTAATGCTCGTGCAGAAGGGCAGGATCCAGCGAAAAAACATGTTTTGGAACCATATCTCCAAACATGATCTCGAAGAAGACATGCGCCTCGAAGCGAAAACCGACGACCTGTCAAAAATACAAGTTGCCCGGCTCGAGCGCAGCGGCGACATCAGCTTTGTCAAAGGCGAGTGAGCAACGCTGATAAGGTAACGTTGTTTGGCGGTCAGGCGGAGGCTTCCTGCATGTATGCAGTGCCAGCGGTTTCGCTGATTCTATCTGCGAAATGCATTTTTATTCCATTATTGTGCGCATCGCCGATATCTCGCAGTTCACTTCGGCTACCGCCAGTTTTTTAAGATGCAAAACCGTCTCAATGGCTGCTTCTATCCGAAATAACTTGGAGAGGAATCGATGAGGAGGGCTGGTCATAAGAAGGCGGTGCGATTGAATGGAGAACAAACGAGCGAAGCTGCGAATGCGGAACTTATCGCGCTTATCGAGCACCGACTTCGCGAGCCTCTGGGTCCGACATTGTTAGTGCTGCAACTCCTTCTGCGCCAAGAATCGCTTTCCCCACAAGGTATCGACCTGATTCGAATGCTCCAGCGCAGTATCAAAGAAGAAGTGCGCGCAATCAGAGAACTGCTAACTATCATGCGAACTTTTCTTGAAGACCGGAGCAAATAGACATCCGAGCGCAAGAGCGACGCCCAGTTTTGAGAAAATTTTGCCTTCCTCTCAAGCCGAATTGCCCCAAGCACGCATCGCCGATTCCAGTTCCAAAAACGCAGTCATTATTTCATTCGCACGCACAACGAAAGGCCTTCCATCGCGTGGTGCACCTGCAATCCAAATTGTTTGTCCCTCGGAATCCACGGCTGAAACCCAGCCAAAATTCGATCCGCTTATCAGCGATAATTTCCCAGGAGTTTCACGCGGCAGAGCATTGTATCTCCTGGTGGAGGAATTGGAACCATGAGAATTGCGGCTATTGAATTCAAGCAGTATTGATTCAATCGAGAGCAAAACGAAATGTCTGAACAAACCTTAACGATTACGGACGATCGCACCGGGAAATCGTACACATTGGCCATTGAGAACGGCACGGTGCGTGCGATGGACTTGCGCCAGATCAAAACTGACGGGGACGACTTCGGTCTGATGACCTACGACCCTGCGTTGATGAACACAGCGTCCACCAAAAGCGCGATCACGTTCATCGACGGCAACAAGGGGATCCTGGAATACCGCGGCTATCCAGTCGAACAACTCGCGGAGAAGTGCAACTTCTTGCAAGTCGCTTACCTGATCCTTTTCGGCGAGCTGCCTAACGACGAGCAACTGACGACGTGGACGTACGACATCACTCATCACACGTTCGTCCACGAAAACATTAAGACGCTGATGCAGGCGTTTCGTTACGACGCGCATCCCATGGGAATGTTCATCAGCACCGTCGCGGCGCTCTCAACGTTTTACCCCGAAGCCAATGAAGTGAACGACGCCGAGAATCGCCTGGCGCAAATCAAACGCCTCATCGCCAAAGTGCCGACGATCGCCGCATACACTTTTCGGCACAATCGCGGCTTGCGTTACGTGTATCCGGACAATGACCTCAGCTATACGGGCAATTTCTTGAACATGATGTTCAAGATGACCGAGACCAAATACATACCGAATCCGGCATTGGAACACGCGCTGGACGTCCTTTTCATTTTGCATGCCGATCACGAACAGAATTGCAGCACGAATGCGATGCGCGCGATCGGCTCAAGCCGAGTCGATCCCTACAGCGCAACGGCTGGCGCGGCAGCCGCGCTCTACGGTCCGCTGCACGGCGGCGCCAATGAAGAAGTGCTCAAGATGCTCTCGCGTATCGGCGACGCCCGCAACATTCCCGAGTTCATCCAGCGAGTGAAAAACGGCGAAGGCAGACTCATGGGGTTCGGTCATCGCGTTTATAAAAATTACGATCCGCGCGCGCGCATCATCAAACGTGTGGCTGACGACGTGTTCGAAGTGACCGGGCGCAATCGATTGCTCGACATCGCGCTGGAATTGGAACGCATCGCGCTGGAGGATGAATATTTCATCTCGCGCAAACTTTATCCCAACGTCGATTTCTATTCCGGCATCATTTACCAAGCGATGGGTTTACCGGTCGCAATGTTCCCGGTCATGTTCGCCATTCCGCGCACGGTAGGTTGGCTCGCGCAATGGCAGGAAATGGTCACAGACCCGGAACAAAAAATCACGCGTCCACGTCAAATCTTTGTCGGACAGCCGCGCCGCGACCTGCCAACTTAGCGGATTGAGTTTCCCTTAGTAGATTCGGATGTCGCCGCGGGTGAGGGTCCGGCTGGCGTAATAACCGTTACTAACAGTGATCGAAATAGTGTCCGAGGTTCCGGGCGACGCCTGGTGGCCGAGCCACTCCGTCACCTCGCCCTTGTCCAACGCCGGCGCCCCGCCCGTAAGGGGCACAGCTGACAGCTCATAGCCAGTAGTCGGTAGCAGATTCGTGTGTTGTAGCCCCGATCGCTGATCCTTGGTGTTCCCCGGAAACCGTCCAACGGGAGCATCGCGAAGGCGGATCGGCGGTTGCAGGAATTCGAAATGATATTGACAAACCCTTGCCGATTCAGGTAAAAGGGGCGTCCCGGGAACCCTCATTGAAAACGTTCACTCCAGTAACCAGCAGGATTCAAACGATCACACGTTCGCTCGGGCGAGGCCGCCTTCAGGATGCTCTTTGCCCGCTGGCGACAATGCTCGGCGGACGCTTGGCGTTGCTCCTGTTATTCTTATCTGCGGCGCTACTGGTGCAGCTGTGTGCCGCTACTTCCTTTCAATGGGAGTTTACCGGCAGCCTCAATGAACCTAGGTATTGGCACACGGCGACGTTGCTCTCCGATGGCAGGGTGCTGGTCGCAGGCGGTACTGGACCACGTCCGGAGACTTTTCCATACCCCGGACTCGCAAGCGCCGAACTTTACGATCCGGCCACGGATGTTTGGACGGTCACAGGCAGCCTCAATGCTGGTCGGTTGCTCCACACGGCGACGTTGCTCTCCGATGGCAAGGTGCTGGTCACGGGAGGTTGGCCCGACCATACCCATAGTGGAATAATGTCAAGCGCGGAACTCTACGACCCGGCCACGGGAAATTGGACACGGACCATCGGCATGGCTGTTGGCCGCGCCGGCCATACTGCAACATTGCTCTTCAATGGCAGGGTGATGGTCGTCGGGGCCTCACGTGGCAGCCCCAACAGTGCGGAGCTCTACGATCCAGCCACGGAGACTTGGAGTTTCACCGGCAGCACCACTACTCCCCGTTTCGGTTACCACACGGCGAGCTTGCTGCCTAACGGGATGGTGTTGGTGGCAGCTGGATACGATAGTAATGCACACATTTGTGCCAACGCGGAACTGTACGATCCGGCTACGGGAACTTGGACGGCGACCGGCAGCCTCGCCACTGCACGCCAGGACCACACGGCGACGTTGCTGGCCAACGGCATGGTGCTGGTAGCTGGAGGGTCGAATGACGGTGGAATACTGGCAAGCGCGGAACTCTACCACCCGGCCACCGGAAATTGGACGCCGACCGGCAGCCTCAATGTTGCCCGCTGGCGCCACACCGCAACATTGCTTTCCGATGGCAGGGTGCTGGTCGCAGGTGGCAGTGCCCGCGACAGCTCTCTCGCGGACGCGGAAATTTACGACCCGGCCACGGGAAATTGGACGGTCACAGGCAGCCTCAATACTGCTCGGGGCCTCCACACGGCGACGTTGCTCTCCGATGGCACGCCGCTCGTCGCAGGTGGAAATAACAACGGCGCCTTCCTAGCGAGTGCGGAAGTGTTCAATCTCGGTGGTACGCCAACCCCGACGCCTACGGCAACGCCGACTGCGACCGCAACGCCCACACCTGGACCGATTGTGCTCCGAGGCGAGGGCAGAGTGATTGGGGGAATAAATACATCGCGTCTCAAATGGACGGGGGCGACGTCGGCCAACGTCGACGTTTACCGCGATGGAGTTGTGATCGCGACAACGCCGAATGACGGTTTGTATGACGACTCCACCGGCACCACAGGCCAGGCTAGCTTCATCTATCAGGTGTGTGAAGCTGGCACCCAGACCTGCTCTAACACCGTGACTGTGAATTTCCCGCCGTAAGGGGAACACCAAGCCACTTTTCTATCAACACGGCGTCGAGCCAATCGGTGGCATCCGGCTCGCTCCGATGCGCCCTCCGGCGACGAGTGAGATGCGAAGAAACTCAAGAGCGCGCCCAATCTGTGCCCAAGCAACCGACTTGCCGTTTGCAACGAATGGCATGTCGATGAAGACGAGATACCGGTGGCCGGATCAGTCCAACCGCGTTTCGTGAAATTGCGGGCGATTACTCTGACGCGTTCGATTTCCCGTAGTTCACCCACGGACGTGTTCCAAAACTCCAATAAATATCTACCACGCGCGTCGGCCCAGGTTTCGCTCGCCAGCGCATGAGTGTCTGAACCATCACGTTGTCCAAGGCAGGAACGGTATTGCCTTTCACATCAGAGAATCGCTCATCGTAGACCGCCGTAACCGTAAATCCTTTTAATATCGTGACCTGAGTGACCTCCCCCTGGGCATCCACGCTCAGGCGGTAAGTGGCTATGCCGGTCACCTGAGAGCCCGCATAACCTTCAAGTTCGCTCGGCACAGCGGGATATGGAGAGTAAGTAAATGTCTGTTTTATCTCCGCGCGCGACCTCACGACGAGATGGACGGGCTTTGTTTCCGGACGACTCGCGTTTCCCGAACTCCCCTTCTTTTGCTTTGGCGCGTCCGCACCGTAGGACGTGCTAAGCAAAACGCTGGCTAGACCAATGACTGCAAACAACAATTTTCTCATAAAGCCATTGCGGCACCGCTGGCTATGAGTGTCAATCACAACTAGCTGTTTGGCAAAGATCGTTGATGTGCGCCCAACTGCGAAACCAAAGTATGGTCGATCTCCCGAATGTGTATCCTGACGTTCTGCGAACCGCCGCCTGAAGTTCCATGTAAGCCGTCAGCTTTTCATCGACATAGACGACAAATGCTTTCCATCATCGGCACACTGTGTGTGACCTCCGGAATATTCGCGTTCTCAAGAAGCAAAAATGCTTCGCTTGACTGATCACCAGTCACTCATCAATTATCACCTTTCAGCGGCTGGCATAGCGGACAAAAAAAGAGCTCGCGCAGATATCTGCGCGAGCTCAATTGAATTTTAGATGCGACTTTGAGATTTTGACTACCGCACAGTGAAGCCACCCGGGGCGGCGTCAGGGAAAGCGATCCAGCCCATCCCATCGTTCAAGTTGTAGGGCGCTTGGGCAATATGGGCCATCCACCACACAGCGGTTGTCCCGACTTGCGTCGATGCAGTACTCGTCGTGACCACGACCCAGTATCTTGTTCCCGCGGTAAGCGAAACACCGGCAGCACTGAAATTGGCATTAGCCAACAAACAGGGGGCAGCAGGAGCGGTGGCAGTTACTGCTGAGCCAATCTGCGTCCCGGGAGTCTCGGTGCACGCATCACTATAGATAGCAACCGTAAACTGGTTCGAAGTTGCTACACAGAAGCCCGAATCAGTGATCGCGAGCTGTACTCTTCTCACAGCACCAGTCGCTTTCGAGGTGAACGGATAAGCGATCCATTGCGTTGCTCCCGGCGCGAAGCAATTGCTTGGTCCCAGGATGAAGTAACCGTTATCGGTGCTGTAGTTGCAACCCGTGCAAGCATTCGCTTCTAGGTTAGTATAAAAAAGGGCATCCGGAGCCTCCGGAGCCGCCATGGGCGCCATCGGACCTTTATAAGCCGGCGCTCTTAACTTACCCCCCTGTGCGAACGCCGTTCCGCAAGCCATGATCGCGACAAACAGACAGCACAATGTACGAATGAATATTTTTTCTCTCATATATCCTCCTTTAATTCTAATAATCTCTCCTTTGGTTGTTGGTTTTCAGCAGAACTTTTCAGCAGAACTCCTGCTTCGACCCGATTCTGATCGATTTGAAAATTAAAAGTCAAGCAGAAAAATTCCGGAAATGTGTAGAAATTATCTTCCCAGGGTCCCGGCGTTATGGAAGGGAACCCGGTCGGGAATTTGGGAGTTCCAAGGTAAAAATCGCCGGCTCCGCGATTGTTGGCCTTGTTCTCGGATCGCCGCCGACAGTTGAGATGCAATGTTGCTGAGGCGAACCGGGGCGCAGTTGGTGCCAATATCTCGCCACTGATAGTCAGCGGTAGTTTCCCGAGGTCTCACGCGTGGTGGATTGTGCCTTTATTTTGCTTACGGCAGGCTCTGCGATTACAATCGAACCGGCGGGCGGTTAGCTCAGTGGTAGAGCGTCTCGTTTACACCGAGAGGGTCGGAGGTTCGAACCCTTCACCGCCCAGTTTCCCATTGCCGATTGCCGACTGCGGATTGGAAAGCCTGGCCGTTGCTTCGCATCCGTTGCAGGCGATTTGCGATTAGAAATTCACGAGAGCATTTCGGCGACTGCCGTTTCGCAGTGGATTTTTGTCGTATCGAGGAACGGGATGCCGTTGTGGTCCGGGGCGCGAAGAACTAGCGGTAACTCCGTTCCGGCCAGAATCACGCCGTCGATGTTGCTCGTTGTTTTCATCCGATCGACAATGGCTAGCAACCCGGCGCGGGTCTCGGGAAGAAATTTTCCAGGAACCAATTCGTTCATGTATTTGTCGTGAATGTAATCCTGGTCGTGCGGCTCCGGCACGAGCAGTTCGATGCCTTCGCGCGCGAAGACTTTCAGGTAAAAATCTGCCTGCATCGTGTAGCGCGTGCCGAATAACGCGAGCCGTTTGAGGTTCAGCGCTTTGGCAGCCGCGCGCGTTGCTTCGACAATGCTGATCAGTGGAATCGGCGATTTTGGTGCAACCTCATCGAACACGATGTGAGGCGTGTTTGCCGAGATCATCGCAAACTCTGCGCCTGCCCGCGCAAGCTTGTCGATTCCTTCGAGCAAGTAATCCGCCATGCCGATGAGGTCGTTCGCTTCCATGAAATCGAGTCCCTTCCTGAGATCAACGCTGACGATGATGAACTCCGGATAATGCCGATCACCGGTGTATTCGCGATAAAGCGCGATGATCCGCTGGTAATAATCGAGTGTGCTTTCCGGTCCAAGTCCGCCGATCATTCCGAGAGTCTTCATTTGTTAACCACGAATGAATGAATTCGAATTGTGAAATGACAAAGCACGAATGTCGAATCACGAACTAATGACGAAGCCTGAATTACAAATTGAAGTTGCGCGCCGGTTTAGTCATTCGTCATTCAGTCATTCCTTCGGCATTCGTCATTCGGATTTCGTCATTGTTCCCCTTCGTGTTAATTCGTGTCCATTCGTGGTTAAATGAGAAGCAGATCGGCGCTCCAATTCGTCCTGATCATCGGCATCGTAAATTTCTTCGCCGATTTCACGTACGAAGGCGCGCGCGGAATTGTGGGACCGTTTCTTGGTTCGTTAGGCGCAAGCGCCGCCGTTCTGGGATTTGTCGCGGGTTTGGGCGAACTCATGGGCTACGCGCTGCGCTCGATCTCGGGATATTTCGCGGACAAATTCCATCGTCACTGGGTGTTCGCGTTCCTGGGATATGCGGTCAATATGCTTGCGGTCCCGGCGCTCGCATTGACCCAGCAATGGCCGGTCGCGGCAGCTCTGGTCGTCGCGGAACGTGTCGGGCGCGGAATTCGCAAACCGACTGTGGACGCGATGCTGTCGTATGCCGGCAAATCAATCGGCGCCGGCTGGGTATTCGGTTTGAATGAAGCGCTTGATCAGGCGGGCGCCACGATCGGGCCGTTGTTGATGGCATTGATTCTGTATCTTCATGGCGGATTCCATACCGGCTTCGCCGTGTTGCTCATCCCCGCTTTGCTTTGTCTGGCCACTCTGCTTGCAGCTCGCCTGCTGCATCCGCGGCCGCACGAACTCGAGCAAGGCGCGGAACATACTTTTGCGAGTGCGAATATAAATCGCACCTACTGGATTTATTTCGTCGCAGGCGCGTTGATCGCTGCCGGGTTCGCCGATTTCGCGTTGATCGGATTTCATTTCCAAAAAGCCGATGCCGTACCGAGGAATTGGATCCCGCTGTTTTATGCGGTGGCGATGGCCAGTGGCGCAATCACATCAATCCCGTTAGGCCGGCTGTTCGACAGGTTCGGAGCGAATATTTCAGTATTCGCATTTTTCATTTCGGCCGCAGCTGCACCGCTTGTTTTTCTGGGCACATTTAGCTTTGCACTGGTCGGGATGATTTTCTGGGGGATCGGCATGAGCGCGCAAGGCGCGTTGTTTCAAGCCATGCTCACGCACGTCATTCCCCCGCAAAAACGAAGCACGGCATTCGGCTTGTTTGATACCGGATTCGGAGTCGCGTGGTTTTTGGGCAGCGCGACGATGGGATTGCTTTACGACAAATCAATCGTGGTCGTGGCGCTCTTTTCAATGACTCTTCAGCTTGCCGCGATTCCCGTTATTTTTATCGCCAACAGGCAGCGCTGAATCTTCATGGATCCGTACGCGAAACCAAACGAGCGAAAGACCGGGGCGCGCCGGCCGAAGATCCGGCACGTGTCGCAATCTGTGGAACCGCGAACGCGGCGACAGCGTCAGGCAGAGAAGGAAGCCGTGGTAGCAGAGCGACGCGCGATCAAGAAGGCGGCGCGCCGGCATTTGAAGGAGCAATTGCTGCGGGAGCTCGAAGAAGGCAAATGAACGCATGATTCGCGTTGGCGACGCCCGAGTGCCGTAGGCACGACACGTCTATAGAACAGCTCTAAGGAATTCCCAAGCTCCGTCAGGAGCGGCATGTGATGGGGTACAAACATGTCGCCTCTGCCGGGGCTAATCGGGTGCAGGTATTTCGCGTTCTAGAAACATGCCGCGGAGATAGCGCTAAGAAAGAAGCAAGGCGTTTGCGCTTTGCGTTTCACGAGCAGCAATTACACTTCGCCTCATGCGTCTGACCAACTCATCTCTCTTCGCCTGTGCCTTCCTCCTCGTCCCTCACAGCAGCACACGCGCGCAGTCGCCATCCCAGCGTAATCCAGACGTTTCGAACAAGGCGTTGATCACAAAATCGACTCCAAGCATCAAGGCAGAAGCTTTTAAGAATCAGAGCGTGAGCGCGGCAACTGCAACGCTGCACAAGCTGGCCGACGATTACTACGCGTGGCGAAATGAAAGTTATCCGGTCCGCAGCAGTGAGGCTGGACTGCACACGTGGGACAATCGGCTGACTGATTATTCGCCAGCCAAAATCGCGGAGCGTGCACAGCACGTGCGTTCGCTATTAGACAAGGTGCGCGCGACGAAGACCGACAATTGGCCAAAGGACGAGCGCATCGATTGGATTCTCTTTCGCTCTCAGCTTGAGAACGTTGAGTTCGGCGATCGCGTTTTGAAATTCGAGCGCACGAATCCGCAGGTTTATACCGGCGAATGCACGAGCGCGATTTTTTCATTGTTAAAAAAGGAATACGACACACCGCGGAAACGCGCGCTCGCCGCTACTGCGCGCCTGAAGCAAATGCCGGCGCTGTTGAAGCAAGGCCTGAGCAATTTGCAAAACCCGGTAAAACTTTATGCGCAGCTTGCGATCCAGTCGGCGCGCTCGATCGATCCGCTATTGAATAACAGCCTGATGGCGCTCGATATGGACCTTGCGCCTAACGAGCATGAGGAACTGGTAAAAGCCCGCGACGCGGCACTCGCAGCGTTGCATGCCTACGCCGACGACCTGGAGAAGCGTCTCCCAAAAATGGTGGACTTCACGCCAATGGGAGAAGCAAATTACAATTACTATCTCAAGCACGTTCTGCTCCTGCCACTTAAGGGGTCCGAGGTGGAGATGGTCGGGCGCGCAGAGTTGGCGCGTTACCGCGCGCTGGAAGCGCTCCTAGCCGATCCAAAACTCGCCGACCCAGACCCCAAGCGCGCTGTCCACATTCCGCCCGATCAAGAATCGTTTTTAAAAGCGTACGAAAGCCGTGAAACAGAAATGATCAGCTTCTTGAAGGAGCACAATCTGGTGACGTTACCCAGCTATCTCGGGCCCTTCCAAATTCGCCAGTTACCAGAGGCGTTTAAACCGACCAGCCCGGGCGGGTTCATGAATCCTCCCGGCGTTTACGACAACGATCCGACCGGATTCTTTTTCATCCCTACTTACAACCCGGAGTCGAAGAACTTTTACATTCGAGCCGCGATCGAAGATCCCCGACCGATCCTCGGACACGAAGGTATTCCGGGGCATTTTCTTCAGCTTTCCATCGCAAATCATTTAGGTGATGAAATCCGGCGCCAGCATGAAGACACCGTATTCATCGAAGGCTGGGCGTTGTATGGCGAAGAGATGCTAACGCGCACCGGCCTTTATCCGAACAACTCGCCGGCACAGGGACAGATCCTGCGCCTCTCGCGCTATCGCGCCGCCCGCATCGGCGTGGACGTCAATCTGCACACCGGCCGCTGGAGTTTCGAGCAGGCGGTGAAATATTTCATGGACGCCGGCGGATTGGACCACGAAGCAGCGGAAGGCGAAGCAGCCGGGGCAGCATCGAGTCCGACACAAAAAATCAGCTACATTATTGGCAAATGGCAGATCATGAATCTGCTTGGTCGGTACAAAGATCGACAGGGCGAAAATTTCCGGCTCGGCCAATTTCATGATGACCTGATCAAAAACGGCAGCCTGCCGATTTCCGTGGTCGAATGGATTTTGCTCGACGATCCGACGTCGCTGGAGAAAGCAATCAAGTGAGGCGGCAACGGGGCGGCTGCTTTCCAGCCGCCGAGGCGCTTGCAAAGCGGTCTCGAATGTTGTGCCGGGGCTGATCGCAATGGACAAGAGCAGGCTCTGCCGCCGGTTGTAGTGTCCTATGTCCTCAGCGGACTCGCTCTTGGCGCAAAGGGAATGCGCTGAGAACAGCGCACGCTACAGCATTCGCGCTTAGCGGAAACGCTTCATGAGCTCGCGCAAGCGATCGTGCGGAAGCGCTTCGACGCGGTGGCCGTCGCGGCCGGTCATGGAATGATTGTCCACGAGTGCATTCACGACGGCTTCCTCGGTGGCCTGCACCACGCCCGTGAAAAGCGGATCCATCAGATCATTTGGAATTGTGTCGACGGTATGCGTCACCTGATTCGGATTCGCGACGTTCGGATTCGCAGTTGAAAAGGCAATGAACAGATCCCCGGAGCCGTTGCCGGAAACTGTTCCCGTTCGCGCCAGGCCAAGGGACACGCGCCGGGCGAGCCGTTTCAGTTGGTTCGGCAACAGAGGCGCATCGGTCGCGACCACGGCGATACACGAGCCGCTCTCTTGTGCGCCAAAGGACGGATCCGCCGAGGCGGATTTGTAAACTTCACCGGGAATTTCTTTGCCCACGGGTGCGCCGGCGATCACGAGCTGCGAACGCCGTCCGAAGTTGGCCTGTAGAAACACGCCCACTACGAAGGTTCGCGGTGGAGCGTCATTCGAAGTACGAATGTTGATCTGGCGCGAGGCCGTCCCGTTTCCGCCTTTGAACTCGTAGCAGATCATCCCAGTTCCGCCGCCGACGCTCCCCTCTTCAATTACGCCACCATGCGCAGTGTCGAGCGCATGAAACACGTCCTCAGGTTTCACATGAAATCCGTTGATGTCGTTGAGCCAGCCGTCCCAAGTTTCGGCGACGACCGGCAAACTCCACCAATAGCCGGTAGTGTCCGGCGCGCCGTGTTTAATTCGCCAGGCAATGACAGCGTCACGCGCAACACCCACGCTATGCGTGTTCGTAATCACGATTGGTCCTTCCAAAAACCCGCTTTCGTCTACCCACGCGGTGCCCGTCATTTCGCCATTGCCATTCAAGCTGAAATAGCCGGCGTAAACCGGGTCGTTGAGAGAACCGTGTCCGCGCGGAATGATTGCGGTAACGCCGGTGCGCACTGGGCCCTTGCCAACTTCCAGTTTTCCTTCGCCACTGATCAAGGTCGTGTAGCCGACCTCCACACCGGAGACATCCATGATCGAGTTCAGTTTTCCCGGCGTGCCATCGAACGGCACACCGAGATCGCGCGCGCGAACAATTTTGATCCCAGCGGGCTGCTTTACTGGCGGCGGTGATTTAATCGGCTCGCGGCCTGAAAGCTCGAGTCCGAACAAAACTGTCAGAATCAAAAGAGTGCATGTACCTTTTTGCATCAGCGAAGCTTCATCTAAACCAATCTGTCGAAGTCGAAAAGCACGCTTTGATTTGGATCAAACCGAGCGTTACACTCAGAGGGTCATGCGCAGAGCCGGCGTGAGTGCGTTGTTGATCGTGTGCCTTGTTAGCTTTCTCTGCCCTGCAGTCGGCAAGGCGAACGTGTTCACGGTGACGAAAGCGCCCGATTGCTGCTCCAAAATGTCAGGGGGCAAAGTGACGCATGAGCAGACGTCGCATCATCATCCTTGCGGGCACGAATCGCAGCCCAGCAGTTGTTGCACCGTTTCGTGCTCGACGCTCAATCTTTTCTGCCCGACCTCAGAAAGGTTGTCTACACCGTGTTTGAACGGCCACACTTTTGAGATCGGCAACGCAATCGCGTGTGCACGAATCGAACGGCCGCCAACTCCGCCGCCGCGGATTTGATTTTCTCCTACAGCGTTCGGCTCGGCGCAAAACACGCGCGCGCTGCGTGCGAGTTTACGCAGCCGAGAATTCACGAAATCTCAACAGGAGAAAATCATGAAATATCTACTCTTGATTGCAGCAATCATGACACTGACGAGCGCGACGATGGTCTCGTCGAGTGACGCAGGCTGCTGCGGTGGCGGCGCCTGCTGCCCCGGCGTCTGCTGCATGACAATGACCCGATAATTCGGGCAGTTTCACCAAAGAGCCCCGCCGGGAAACTGGCGGGGCCTCTTTGTTCGCGGCGACACGGCTTTTCCGAACGCACGGTCGATCGGAACCGTTCAGTTTGCATCGCCAAAAGCTTTCGCCGGTGCGGGTTCCCGTTTAGATTAAGCGCGTGAATTACGAGGTTTTCGCCAGAAAGTATCGGCCGCAGACGTTTGACGATTTGGTCGGCCAGAGCCACGTCTCGCGCACGTTGAAAAATGCGGTGGCGCAAAACCGGCTCGCGCACGCGTATCTTTTTGTCGGCCCCCGCGGCGTTGGCAAAACTTCAACGGCACGAATTTTGGCAAAGTCGCTCAACTGCATCAAAGGCCCGACGATCACGCCATGCGGCGTGTGCGATAACTGCCGCGAGATCGCCGGGGGCAACAGTCTCGACGTCATCGAAATCGACGGCGCAAGCAACAACAGCGTCGAGGACGTGCGCCAGTTGCGGGAGAATGTTCGGTATGCGCCTGCCAAAGGGCGTTACAAAATCTATCTCATCGACGAAGTGCACATGCTTTCGCCGGCCGCGTTCAATGCGCTTTTGAAGACCTTGGAAGAGCCGCCAGAGCATGTGAAATTTATTTTTGCTACAACCGAGCCGCAGAAAGTTCTGCCGACCATCCTCAGTCGTTGCCAGCGATTCGATCTGCATCGTATCCCAGCAAATCTGATTGCGCAGCATCTGCAGTTCATCGCGAAGAAAGAGAAGCTCACGCTGCAACCTGCGGCCGCACACGCGATCGCACGCGGCGCAGAGGGCGGCCTGCGCGACGCAGAGTCGATGCTCGACCAACTCGTTGCCTTTTGCGGTACGAAAATCAGCGAGAGCGATGTGCTCAATGTTTTCGGATTCACCAGCGAACAAACGGTAATCGATCTTACTGGGCGCGTTTTGCGCGGCGAAACACCGGAAGCAATCGATTTGCTGCACGAGCAATGCGAAGCCGGCAAAGACATGATGCGGCTGATGGCTGACCTGATCGCTTATTTGCGCGATCTGCTCGTGTTCAAAGCCAAACCCGATGCACTGAAGGAAGACGTTGATCCTGACGTTCAAAAATCGCTGGCCGCGCACGCGGAACTCATTTCGACCGATCGTTTACTCGAGTTGATCGATCAGTTTGCTGCAGCCGAAGGCAGGATGAAATGGGCGCCGAACAAAAAGCTTCATTTCGAAGTGGCGATCATCAAGGCGATCCAGAGTCTCGGACAAGCGACGCTCGATGAGGTGATTGAGAAACTGGGCGAGCTTCGCGACGGCGCCGGAGCGCAGAAAAAATCTGCCCGTGTGGCGGCAGGCGTATCGCCTGCTTCTCAGACCCGTGCAGCCGGCACGGCTGCCACTACAGAACCGCGTGTGGAGGAACAAGCGGCCACAGTCGACACCGAAAAGATCTGGCAGCACGCGCTCGCCAAAATCCCGACGAAAGGTTTTTTACGAACATTAAGCGAGGTGGTCCGTCCGGTCGGAACTGATGGCCGCAATTTTTTGCTGGGACATTCGCCGGAGCACAAATCAACGATTGATCTTGCCAGCCCAAACTATCGGCGGCAACTGGAAACGCTCCTGGGCGAAGTGAGCGGGCGCGATTGGTCCATCAAATTCGTAGCGAAGGATGAAATGCCTTCCGGCGCGGCGGCTCAAGTGACGAAATCACCGGAATCATTCACGGAGGATCCGCTCATCCACGACGCGATTAAACTGTTCAACGCCAGGGTAAGATCGTGAGCTCAATGTTACACGCCTTTTGTCGTTCCGAGCGAAGTCAAGGAATCTCGTACTTTGACCCAAGATCTAGAGATGTTTCGACTTCGCTGCGGTCCGCTCAACATGACAGCCCTTTGATCACATGAATCTAAATAAATTAATGAAGCAGGCGCAGAAGATGCAGGAGCAAATGGCGAAGACTCAGGCCGAGCTCGAGCAGAAAACCGTGGAAGTGAGCGCGGGCGGCGGGAAAGTGAAAGTGACGGCAAACGGCGCGGGCGACATCATTGCGATCAAGATCGACAAGGAAGTTGTGGATCCAAACGACGTCGAATTTCTTGAGGAAATGGTGTTAAGCGCGGTGAAACAAGCGATCGAGAAGGGCAAGGCGCTGGCGCAATCCGAGATGACGAAAATCACCGGCGGGCTCGGCGGTTTGGGAATGCCGGGGCTGCAATAATGACGAAATCGGAAACTGTAGGATGCGCTGTTCTCAGCGCATTCCCGTGATGCAGCCCTCATCCGCTGGGGATAGCGGACGCTACAACTCTCTGATTTCACTCGCGCCGAAGTAAGGCTGTAACTTTTCCGGAATGCGCACTGAACCATCAGGCTGCTGATAACTCTCGATCAACGCAGCAAACAATCTCGGCAACGCCAGACCCGAACCATTCAGCGTGTGGCACAGACGGTTTTTTCCGTCGCGATCTTTGAACCGAAGCTGCATCCGGCGCGCCTGGAAATCTTCAAAATTCGAGCAACTCGAGACCTCGAGAAACGCGTTCTGTCCTGGTGACCAGACTTCGATGTCGTACGTTTTGGCCGAGCCGAAGCCCAAATCGCCCGTGCACAGCTCGACCACTCGATAATGCAACCCAAGCAGTTGCAACACACCTTCTGCATCGGCAGTAAGTGATTCGAGTTCTTCGTAAGATTTTTCCGGCGCAGCGATTTTCACCAATTCGACTTTGTCGAATTGATGTACGCGGATAATGCCACGCGTGTCGCGCCCGGCGGCACCCGCTTCGCGTCGGAAACAGGGCGTGTATGCGGTAAATTTTTTTGGAAGATCTCCAACGCTCAGAATCTCCTCGCGATGGAGATTTGTTAGTTGCACTTCCGCTGTTGGCGCGAGGAAAAGCTGGTTCTCTTCCAAGCCATACATGTCGGCCTCAAACTTCGGAAGCTGCGACGTGCCGATCATGCAGTCGCGCCGAACTACAAATGGTGGACTAACTTGAAAATACCCATGCTCGCGCGTGTGCAGATCGATCATGAAATTGATCAACGCGCGTTCGAGCTTCGCCCCTGCGCCGGTGAAACAAATGAACCCGCTCCCGCTCAGTTTCGCCGCCCATTCGAGATTGAAGAGATTCAGTCTCGTGCCGAGCGCAACGTGATCGGCCGGATTCGAGAACTCCAGTTTTTCGCCCCAAGTGCGCACGACCCGATTTGCACTCGGGTCCTTTCCAATGGAAACGCTCTCATGCGGCAGATTCGGAATTTCCAGCAGCAAATTGCGCTGCGCGGCGTCCAATGCGTTCGCACGCTGTGCAAGCTCGGCAATCTGCTCGCCAATGTTTCGCACTTCCGCCTCAAGTTCTTTGCTTGGTTCCTTGCGCGAACGTTTGGTGCCAATTTCCTTGCTCAGGCGATTTCGCTCAGACTGTAATCGTTGCAATTCGGTCTCGGTCTTGCGCCGTTCTGCATCGACTCGCAATACCTCATCAATCTTCGCCTCGTCACCGCCGCCCCGCGTGGCCAGCCGCTCACGAACAAAATCCGGTTTCTCGCGAATCAAGCGAATGTCGAGCATGTCGCGATTGTAGAGGTCACCGTCGCCCGCGGCAAATACGTAGGTAGGGCGATTGACTCAATCGCTCGGGCGGTTCGGTGAACCGCCCCTACCTTTGAAACGGCATGACTGATTCGGTGGCACGCGTCATAATCTCGGCGTGCAAGGT
>JBKOYE010000073.1:0-41708 GCA_046725275.1 Verrucomicrobiota bacterium | reverse complement strand
GTGGTGGCAACGTACCAGACAATCATGTTGTTTGTGCCGTCCGTCGTCGTAACCCAGGGTGAGCCTCGGCCGTTCTGATTTTGGCTCCAGGCGAACACGATCGTCGGCGGACTTGTGGCTGTGATTTTGTAGGCCCTGATCGCGCCAGCGTCGTTATGAAAAGCAATATACGTTCCCTGGCTGGTGTGGTACGTGACAGCCGACGTCCCTCGGTTAATGCCCGCGACATTCGCCTGGGCCACAGGTGCAGCAATGCCGCCGAGGTTATTACGATCAACCAGGTAGGCATTCGAATCTTTGCCGAGCGCAAGCACCAACTGCGAAGGCGTAGCTCCGGGCACGTCGATCACCGTCGCACTCACGCCGCCAAGATCGGTATCGGTGTTATCGAGCGAAAGCCAATTTGTAGGAGCCCAGTAATCCGTCGGCTGACCGGTCCAAGTCGGTCCGGCTTGCAACCGGATAATCGCTTCGCCGCCCATCCAGTTACCCCCTGTGTTGAACGTGTTACCGGTGACCACAAACATATTAGTGCCGTCACTGGCCACCCCGCCGTGGCCCCAAATTCCGCCGCCAATTGCTGTCGTCGCCCATCCTCCGACGGTTAAAGGATTATTGATGTCCACGCCCACAACCCAGCCGTGATAATTGCCGCAGTCGCCCAGATAGCCAGAGTAAGATACGTAGACAATCCCGTTCACAAGCGCGAGTCCACCCCGTTCTTCCTGCGCTAAGGAAACAAAGTTGATGCCGTTGTAACTTGCCGTGGCATTCACGTCCACCGGCCAACCCGGTGTTGTGACGCCGGTGTCCACGTCCAACGAATAAATAAAATGCTTCTCCGTCGTGCCATCGATCAATGCATCGAAGAAAAGTCTTCGGGAGGTGAGATCGACAACAGGCGTGCCAGTGATACCAGTGGGATTAAAACCTCCGCACGGCGTGGTTGGGACGGGCGGACCAATATCGGTGCGCGACCAGATCGGGAGGCCCGTCGTGGCGTTGAGCGCATAGACATTGTTTGACTCAGTGACCGCAATAATCATCGGACCGTTTGGGCCGCCCTCGATGTAAAGCGGCTGGGCGTAAACATTGCCAGAGATCGTGCCGTCGAAGCTGAGATCGCGCGTGAGGTTTGCAGCCGCGGATGGCGTGAACGCCGAATCGATGTAAACGCCGTCGCGCGAAAGATTGTTGTGTTCCTGTGTGACGTTAACCTGCGCGATTGTCCGCGGCACCACAGTCCACAGGCCAGCAGCGAGAATTGCTAAACTGGAAATGAAACACCTCATATCCCGCGACCCGGTACGCCCGCGCTCCCTTCTACAACAGCACCGCGGCTCTTTGTCAAGGCTTTAGCTCAACGCAACCGCGTCGCAAAAGTAACGCGATCGTCAGTTTTGCAGCCTCGAGGGTGAATTCGAAACGACTTCGTGTAGGCGCTCGGCCTAGCGGACACGCTTTTCGTCCCAAATTAAAAGCGGCGCAGCGCCGCTGCTTTAGGCCATGTGTCTCGAAAGAAAATCGCCCCGGTAAATCTCATCGTCCGCTCTCTTGATTCATTCCATCTTGACCGATTACGGTGTCGGTCTTGGCGCCGGAGTCGGGCGTGGCCTGGGTGTTACGCGCGGTGTAGGCGTAGGGGTCACTATTGGCAGCTTGAACGCGTAGATTTTATTGTCGGCGCCGAAATAAATGCGGCCACGAGCAGCAATTCCGCTGTTCCACTGGCGCGTGCCCGTCATCAATTCGTCGGCCCCGCCGCCGGCATAAATGACCGCACCCGTATCGCCATCGTAACCATGCAGGCGCTGATCACCCTGCTGGGTAGTGCCGACTACCCACACAATCGGGTTATCGATTGGATCGGTCATTGTGACCCAGGGCGAGCCGCGGCCGGTCTGATTTTGGCTCCAGGCAAATACAATCGTGGGCGGATTTGTTAGGGTAATTCTGTAGGCCCTGATCGCATTTGCTTCGTTATGAAAGGCAAAATACGTTCCCTGTCTAGTCCGGTAGGTGACAGCTGACGTCCCTCTGTTAATACCCGAGACGTTAGCCTGGGCCACAGGTGAAGTGATACCTCCGAGATTGTCGCGATTCACCAGGTAGGCATTCGAATCTTTGCCAAGGGCAAGCACCAACTGAGAAGGCGTAGCGCCACGCACATCGATCACTGTAGCGCTGACACCGCCAAGGTCTGTATCGGTTTGATCGAGATTGAACCAGTTAGTAGGCGCCCAGTAGTCAGTAGGCTGACCGGTCCAAGTCGGCCCGGCTTGTAAGCGGATAATCGCTTCGCCGCCCATCCAATTGCCGGCCGTGTTAAATGTGTTGCCGGTGACGACAAACATGTTGGTACCATCGCTGGCCACTCCGCCGTGCCCCCAGATCCCGCCGCCGACCGCTGTTGTGGCCCAGGCATGAACGTTCGTTGGGCTGTTAATATCGACGCCGACAACCCAGCCATGGTAATTCTCGCAATCACCTGAGTAACCGGAGTAAGCCACGTACACGAGCCCGTCCACAAGAGCCAGTGCCCCGCGCTCTTCCTGTATCCGGGATTCAAAGGTCATACCGTTGTAAGTAGCGGTGGCATCGACATCCACCGGCCAGCCCGGAGTTGTCGCCCCACTGTCCACATTCAACGAGTAAATGAAATGTTTTATAATTGCGCCATCGATCAACGCGTCGAAGAAGAGTCGTCGAGAGGCGAGATCGACAACGGGGGTCCCCGTGATACCAACCGGATTAATATTTGCACACGCAAGACCTGAAGTCACTGATGGTCCGATGTCTGTTCGCTGCCAGATCACTGCGCCAGTCGTGGCGTCGAGCGCATAAACATTATTCGATTCGGTTACTGCAATAATCATTGGCCCGTTCGGACCGCCCTCGATATACAGCGGCTGGGAGTAAACATTGCCGGAAATCGTGCCGTCGAAGTTAAGATCGCGCGTCAGGTTGGCCGCGGCTGAAGGCGTAAGTGCCGCATCAATGTAAACGCCGTCACGGGAAGGATTGTTGTGCTCTTGGGTGACGTTGACCTGCGCATTGGCTGGAAGAATCTCACTGCACAGGCAAGCCACAAAAATTGCGAGAACGGAAATGGAACGCCTCATACTCCCGCGAATGAATACTCCCGCCCTCCTTCTACCACAGCACGCCGGTTGTTTGTCAACGATTTACGGTTAGCACAAGCCGGAGAGAAAAGTAACGGCGTCGTCATTTCCCGGGGAACGGTCAGACGCGGCGACGGCTAGACATTCCTGCGTGTTGCGCAATTGCCAAGCTCTGCTACATAGACCGGTTCAGCTTTTACACTGACATCCGTGGCTAATTATCGTTTGCTGTTAGCTTGCGCAGCCCTGTTCACTTTCACATTCGCGCTCGGTGCGGAGCCTGCGGTGCAGCGCACGAAGGCAGTGGAAGAACAAACCCCAGCTCCGCCGAAGGTTCCGCCGATCACATTTAATTCGGTGCATGTGGACGGCCCTTGCATCGCCATGACCTTTGATGATGGACCCAGCGCAGTGCTTACGCCGAAACTGCTCGATCTACTCGCTGCGCGCCATATCAAAGCGACGTTCTTCGTTCTTGGCGAAAATGTGGCTGAGCATCCCGACATTATCGCGCGGGCCGCCCGGGAAGGCCACGAAATTGCGAGTCACAGTTGGTCGCATCCCAACTTCGCGAAGATGTCGCACGAAGATATTCGCAGCCAGTTACAGCGGACCGATGATGCAATTACAAGCGCTACCGGAAAGCGTCCGACTTTGTTTCGGCCGCCATATGGATCGATTACGCCGCACGAAAAAGAATGGATTCACGATCAATTCGGGTACGACATCATTCTTTGGGACGTTGACCCATTCGACTGGAAGCGGCCCGGCCCCGCTGTAGTCCGAAGCCGGATTTTGAAGGAGACGCACCCAGGTTCGATCGTGTTATCCCACGACATTCACCCGGGGACAATCGAGGCGATGCCTTCCACGCTCGATCAGCTCGAAACCAAAGGTTTCAAATTTGTCACCGTCTCGGAATTGATTGACATGGCGACGCCGGTCACGCCGCATCCAAAAGCGGAACCGGCTGAAAAGGCTGCGGCAAAGGCCGCTCCAGCTCCGAATCCAGCAGCTTCTCCGGGCGGCTAGACGAGTTCAAGGAGCGACGGCTTGGGCAGCCCTCGATTTGGAAAATATGACGGCTCGGAAGGCCGTCTTTGTTGAAAGGCTACTTCTTCGCAGTGCCGCTACCGCCCGCAGCGACCCGTTGCTCGCTTTGGCGGCGCGCAAGGACGAAATGATTGTTATCTCCGTAGCTACGCCATGGGCCGGGAGGCACATCGCGAACTTCCACAAATTGCCAGTCGGTCACATCAGTCGGCGCTAGCCCGAGGTAATCGCGCACCGCCGGGGAGACATCCAATCCTGCCCCATGGTTAAGATTCGGCTTCGGCCGCTCGTTTCCGAAAACGTATTGAAAATGGTCCGTGCGAAACGGACCGCAATCCTCCCATTGTGCGTAGCAAAGACGATTGCCCTTGCGAATGGCAATCCAGCGATGGCGGCACACCGACTGCCCCGGCCCGGTATAGGTTTGCTTAAACCACGGGATCACCAGCGGCGCTTCCGGCTTGAACTGGCCGTGCGTTACGTCGTTATACGGCAACGCGAAGTAGAACGGATTCTGCCTCGGGACGAAGGCTATTGGAATGTAATTCCGCCGCGCGCCCGGGTCCGGATTGTCCGTGCCGCCGTAATTCGCTGTCCAATTGAAATCCCACGAACTCTTGTAATTAGGCACCGGATTGTTTCCGCTGGCCTCTTCCCCCACCCAGAACACCGTCGTGACAATGTTCGTTTTCCATGGGTAACGTTGGACCGCTGGGCGTGAACTGGTCGGGATAAGGACCTGCGGTTCCACTTTGAGCAACGCCTGCTCCCGCAGCTTCATCGCGTACTTCGCGAAATCCGCCGCCGTCGCGTATGGCGAGGTGGATTGTTCGTCCCCGAAGACTTTCGGGGCGCCAGCAACTGCAAGACTGAAACAAACCGCGAGAAGTCGCTTCATGCAGACCGCCGTCTCTTCTATCCGATTCTGCCCTGCTAAGCAAGGCGAATTTTTCGAGGTCGCTCCTTTGAAGCAGGGAATCTTGCGCGCAGGAACTGCATTCTGGGCACGCAGACATGATTGTCTGCGTCACGATGGATTACTTTATGACAGCCGGATATTGTCGATCAAACGGGTGTTGCCGAAGAATACGGCCAAGAGCAGAACCGTGTTCGGGCCAGCCATTTCAACCGGCTGCAACGTGTCCGCATCGACAAGCTCGGCGTAATCGATCCGCGCCAATGGAGCTTTACTAATTACACTTCGCGCAACGCCGACGACCTCTTCGGCAGAGGCCCTCCCGGCATCTGCCGCCGCTCGCAGCGCTTTGTATAACACTGTGGCTTGCTTCCGTTCTTCGGGATTCAAATAGTGATTGCGCGAGCTGAACGCCAGGCCCTCTTTCTCCCGCACCGTCGGCACGGCAAAGATGTCGATATTGAAATTCAAATCGCGCACCATGCGGCGAACGATTGCGAGTTGTTGAAAGTCTTTCTCGCCGAACACGGCCGTATCAGGCGCGAGGATGTTGAACAACTTTGCGACAACTGTGCAGACCCCGCGAAAATGTCCGGGACGCGATTTGCCCTCCAGCGTACTCGACAACGAAGTCTCGTCCACGATGGTCGAACGATCGGTTGGATAGACCTCTTCGACCAAGGGACGAAATAAAAGATCAACGCCCGCGCTCCGGCAAAATTCTTCGTCTGCCTTTTCCGGGCGCGGATATCGCTCATAATCGCTGCCGGGTTCAAACTGGAGCGGATTCACAAAGACGCTGACGACGACCTCGCCATCTTCACCAGCCGCCTCGCGCGCGACCCGAATCAACTCGCCGTGCGCCTTGTGCAGCGCGCCCATTGTGGGCACGAGCAAACGGGGCCTGGCATGCGACTGGGCGTGAGCCTCCGCGATCGTTGTCAGGATTTTCACACTCCAGCTTTATCCAACTGATTCGGGTATGCGAATCGCGAAATTCGATCAGGTCCACCGACCGGCACTCAAAAGAGCAGGATGAATGCGCCGGTCATCATCAGCGCGACCATCCAGATCAGATCGATGTTGAACCACGCGCGGCGCAGTATTGCCACGCCAAGTTTTTCATACACCAAAATCGCGACCATCGCAGTGATCAAAAGATAGCCTAACGTGTGAACTACGACGGAACCCACGAACAGAGAAGGCGCGCTAAAATTCGCGAATGCCCACCCGTGCATTTGGTGAGTGTCGTGGTGATGAGCCGTTTGCGCGTCGGGCGATTGGAGAAAAAATGGGACGAGCATTAGTCCTGCGCCATGCGCCGACGCCATGATGAATGACCAAAGAGTGAGGTCGCCAAAACCGACTCGCATTCCGACCCAGTTCGGATGACGCGTACGTAAAAGACGATAGAAGCCGAAGGCAAACAGGATCGCGGCAGCCGCAATTTTCAGGGTGCGATGCGGCAGGTTCACGCGCGCCACGAGAACTGCGGCGATAATGATTCCAATCGAAAGCGCGTGCCCCAGCACGATCGGCGGCAGCGCACGGAACACGGCTGCACGCTTTTGCTCCTGTAGCCCCAGCGCGACGGCAAACAGCCAGCCCATCGCAGGATTGATCCCGTGAAACATGCCGAGCCCAAAGACCGCCAGCCACGGCCACGACTCGCTCACGGAAAACAATAGGAATCGCTCGAGGAATCGCCTCCTTCGAGGCGGACTTGATGAACCCGGTAATCGTTGCTTTCGAGGAAGAAATTCTTGTCGAACGCAATCCCCCCGTTGGGACCGGCATCAAGTTTCACCATCCAACTGCCGACGCCGTCAGGATAGAATTGCTCGTCCCATGCCGCATAAAGGGAGTTGGTGAAATAAATGCGTTTTCCGTCACGGCTCACTTCTACCATTTGCGGGCCGCCCGCGAGCGGCTGATCCGGCTTTTTCGGATGCGATGTGCGATTCACAATTCCACCGATGCGCACGGAACCGGTCTTTTTCGGATTGAATGGATCAGACACGTCATATTGCAAGAACTCGCCTGTTCCGAAGCAGGAAACGTACAGGAATTTGTCGTCGAGAGACAAGTTAATGTCCGTCACCAGTGGCGGCACTGCTTTGAAATCTTTGAGCATTGCTGGCAGTTTGTCCGGCTCGGCAGGTTCGGCTGGAATTTCGATCACTTTCTTCAGGTCCCACGCGCCGTTGTCGCGATGCCATAGCCAAATCGACGCTGATAAGTCCTTCAGCGAAACGACGACGCCCACGAAGCCGTAGGCTTTCCTCGGATCATGTGCAGGCCGCATCTCGAGAATCATTTGTTGCTCGTTGCCTAAATCGAGCGCCTGAAGATGTCGCCGCCGGCGCAGGTCCCACACGTGCATTTGATGCCCGTATTTGCCGCCCAGGAGCAGATCTGGTTGAACTCCGTTCTCGATCATGTTCGGCGTGCCCCATTCGCTGCTGAGCAGCGTGTCGAACCCCAAGTGCCACCAAAAATCGTAATGCAAAAATTGCGGGCCGCGGTTCACTTCCCACTGGCCGAGAACCTCGAAAGTTTCGCAATCGAGCATAAAGATGCCGCCGGGGCCCTCGCCGTTCGGCGCGCCGAGCGCGCTTACGTAAATACCCTCCGGCCCGCAGTGAATCGTGTGCGGACGCGAATAATTCGCGCATGCGAAAACTTCCTCCGGCTCGATCACTTTCACGACCTCCGGCCTTCGCGGGTCGGGCTTCGTGTCGATGATATGAATACGCGACGAGCGGATCCCGGGCACAACCAGGTAGCGTCGTTCGACGTGCGGATGCGGCGCATAAGGACACAGCGCCGAACTGCACGCGTTCCAACCGAAGTGATGCAGCTCATCGCCAAATTTTGGCATCTTCACTTCGCCGACTCGCTGGCCGTACGTGGCCGAGTCGGGATCAACATCCACGACCAGGATTGCGTCGTTCAGCTTGCTGCCGGGCGGATTCAACGCCGCGACAAACGCATGTTTCTCGGGTGGCGCCTGCATGGCCAGCCTCGGCGAGGGATAAAATGTGGGATCGGGTTTTAGTAATGGCATAAGAGTTTTGCGCGTGCGCGCCAAATTTTCGATACAACTAATGATCGATCTTTTCCAGCCAAATTCCTTGCCTCGCAAAGCGAAATCTCTTGTGACCGAAATTTTTCCAGCCAGCCTGGTTTGCGAGGTTCCGCATTTCGGAAAATGAGAATGCGCGTTGGGCCGAAAGACGCGCGTCGAAGCGTGTCATGGGTTCGCAAAAAATCAGCGTGGTCAGAACATACACACCGGCTTGAAGCAAAAGTCCGCGCCGGAGGTCGGCCACGAGAACAAATCTCTTCGACAATTCGCGGCAGCGCCGCAGGACCTTTATGGCGTCGCCATCGCTGAAATGATGGAGAACTAACGAACAAAGCGCGATGTCATAGCGCTCGGCGCAATCCCATTCCAAAATGTTTGCTTCGTGGTAGGAAATTTCCGGGTAGCCGACGCTCAACCTTCTGGCGAGTTCCAACGTCGCAGCTTGCCGATCGATTGCATCGATCTCGATCTGCGCGCCAATCCTTCGCGCGTAATCCACTAGCAACCGCGGAATGTCGCCCGATCCCGTTGCGAGATCGACCACACGCATTTGCGCGCCGGGCGTTATCCACCGGCGCATAAAACTTAAAACGAGACGATAGCTGCCGAACCAGCGGTTGAGTTGCCGGATACGTTGCAAATCGCGCTCCAGCTCGGCGGAAACCGGCTGCGGCCGATCCATCATTTCCAGAAGGGCCGGATCGAAGCTTCGCTTCATCAGATTAAGGCAGCGGCGGTCCACCCGAACCGTCCTGGGGCGATTGAGGTCAATCGCCCCTACCTAAAAACCTCTGCCAGGATTCGGGTAACTCCGCAGTCTCCACTTCGCTCGCGATACGTCCCTCGAATTCGGGATGGAAAATCGTGCTCGTCCCGTAAACCATGATCACATCTTCCGCGCCCTCCGCGCGAATGGCGTGCGCCACGCCAGGCGGGATAACCACGCCCACGTTGTTATTACTGCGGTGATTGTCGCCGTCGATGAAGAATCGCATCATCCGCCGCGGCAACCCCGCCCGGACGTCGCACAAAATCATTTCAACGCGGCCATGCAGAAAGAACATCACATCCCATTGCTCGTCATCGTAGCGGCGCAGCGAATAGTTTTCCGGTTCATCGACGAACAAGCGGCGCGACCAATCCGCCGCAGCGCTGCCTTCCGGAATGCTGGGCGGATGCACGTGGAAACCTTTTGCCGTGCGCGCAAACATTCGCGCAGCCGACCATTGCTTCGGCCAGAGGCCAATTCGCGCGAGAACACCTTCGTCGCGCCGCACAAATTCGCCGAAGAACCCTCGATGACGCTGCGGGTGAACCTTTCGTGCGAAAACTTCCACGCCCGGGATCCATGCTTCCTTGATCTCGCGTTGGTTCTTATCCGCGCCCACAAGTTCGCCGGCCTCGACACCCCGTTGAGCAAGCTCCTGCGCAAAAGATACGGTGCGATAATCACGAGCACCCAATGCCTTCCGAGCCGCCGGATCAATGCCCTGCCACAGATCTTTTTCGTGCTTCGTCATTTCGAAAGGATTGTCATGTCGAGCGAAGTCGAGACATCCCGTTGTATAACCATAGCGTATTTCCACGGGCTTCCTCGACTGCGCTTCGCTTCGCTCGGAATGACATTTCAGCTGGTTTTTAGCGAGAAATCGGCGTGTTCGCGAGAAAGATTTGGATTGTAATAAGGATCGCGGTCAAGGAGGTACGGCCAACGCTGGCGCAAAATCGACTCGCCGCTCGCGTCCACGTTGTCGAGCTTCGTTGCATGCAAGTGAAGCTTCGCAAAAGGAGTGTAAACAATCAGATAACCCGCGCGTCGCATTTTGAGACAAAGATCAACATCGGCGAGTGCGCCTGACAAATTTTCGTCAAATCCCCCAGCCTGCTCGAAAACTTCGCGCCGCGTCAGCATGCACGCGCTCGACACCGCGCTGCAATTGCGGGTCACCTGCGACTGGCGATTCGCCCCGGGATGTTCCGCCGGGAATCCGCGAAACGCCGGTTGCGCAGTTCCGTTGACGCCGACCACAATTCCCGCGTGCTCGACAGTGCCGCCGGGGTTCAAGAGACGCGCGCCTACCGCCCCGACTTCCGATCGCTGGACGTGTTCGGCCAGGACCGTGAGCCATTCCGGATCGATCGCTTCGATGCGCTCGTCGAGAAAAAGAAGCCACGGCGCATCGGTTTCCTTCGCTGCGTAATTTTTGGCCGCCGAAGAATTGGCCAGCCCTGAGAATTGCAGCAAACGATGCGGGAAACGCGAAAGATACGCCGGGTGGCTAGGAGACTTGTCGCTATGAAGGATGAGAATTTCGTAATTCGGGTAGTCTGTTTTATTCGTCAGACTCTCAACGCATTGCCCGAGCGCCTCTTCACCGTGAAAATTAAGAATGACCATCGAAATTTTCTTCGCTTCCGGCAGTTCACGTCTCACGCGAAACGCGTGGCTGCGCCAGTCCATGGCCACATGAGCCGGCTCGCTGCGACGCTTGAGATGTTCTTCAATGGCGCGTCGCGAGGCATCAAGCTGTCCAGGTTTCTGGCGAACACTGATCGCGCTGGAGCTTTCGGTGCGCCGCCAGTGATACAACACGTGCGGAACATGATGAATGCGATTGGTCAGCTCGACCACGCGAAGGAAAAGATCGTAATCCTGCGCACTATCAAATTGTGAACGGAATCCGCCGGCTCTCTGCACGAGATCGCGACGAATTGCAGTTAGATGACTCAAGTAGTTGTAAGAGAGAAAAAAATCGGGCGCCCAATCCGGCTTAAAGAGCGGCGCCTCGAACCCGTGTTCGCCGAGCTTGTCTTCATCAGTGTAAATCAGATCCGCATCCGGATGCGTTTGCAAGAGCTTCACGATTTGAAAAAGCGCATCCGCCTCGAGGACATCATCGTGATCGAGAAAAGTAACCCATTCCCCGCGGGCGAGCGCGAGTCCACGATTCAACGCAGCAGAAATGCCTCCATGTTGTCCCAGGCTCGCTAGGACGATCCGACGGTCGCGCCGCGCAACGTGAGGCAGGATGCGGAGCAGGTCGGGGTCCGTCGAGCCATCATCGATCAGCACGAGTTCCCAGTTTTCGTATCCTTGCACCAGCACCGATTCGACAGCTTCCTCGAGCCGTTTCCCAGGTGTATCAAACACGGGTGTGATGACGCTAACCAGTGGCCGCGAAGCGAACGTGCGCGCCTCATTGCGCATCCGATCCAAGTCCTGCGCGCTCGCGCGATGTTGCGCGAACCACTTCTGGTATTCGGTCGGCGGATGTTCCTGCCGCTCCAGATGAAATCTTTTCCAAACGGTTTTCGCCAGTTTTCTCGGAAGACGATAAGGCGCAAGCAACACCTGTCCCACCCTGCGCTCGGCGGACTTGCGCAGCCGTCGCCTTTCCTCTCTTAACAATTTCAGTTCGCGCCGGTATTCTTTGAGTTTGAGCAGTTTTTCCTCCAGCGCAGCGATATGATGGTGCGCTTCTTTCAGCTCCGCATCGCGGAGTTCAAGCTTTCTCCGTACCGAATTTAACTCATTATCTGACGGCAGCACCGGCACATTATATTGGTTGAAGCAACCCGCAGGCAAATCTACCCTGCCGCGCGACTCTCGGGACACCTTCCGCTCCGCAATGCTGGATTTTGTCGTTTACGTTTTTTATCGCGCCGGTTTAGCCGTTGCTGCCGCGCTGCCTTTGCCGGTTCTTTTCGCTTTCGGGCAATCCATCGGGGTTGCCGCATGGCTCGTTTCCGGAAAATACCGTCGCCTGGCAACGCGCAATCTTACGATTGCGTTTGCCCATGAGAAATCGCCGCGGCAACTACGCCAGCTCGTGCGCCGGCATTTTCGGCGCCTTGGCGGCAACCTGCTTTGCAGCGCCAAACTCACGCAGATGGCGCCGGAGAAAATCCTCGAGCGCGTCGAGGTCGAAAATATCGAGTCTATGGCACGCGAATTTCGCGCAGGCGTTCCGGTCGTGCTTATTCTAAGTCACCTCGGGACGTGGGAAGTATTCGCGCAATTGATGCCAAAGTTCGTCGGGTTTGTGCGAAACGCGAGTGTATATCAGGGGCTCGGCAACCGTTTCATTGACGAGCACGTGCGGCGGACACGCAGCCAGACCGGTCTGGAATTGTTCGATCGGCACGATGGATTTGAGCGCGTGATCGAGTTGCTGCGCTCCGGAGGCGGCGTCGGCGTTTTGTCGGATCAACATGCCGGAGATCACGGGGTATGGACGCCGTTCTTTGGGAGGCTCGCGTCCACTTCACCTTTGCCGGCTTTGCTCGCCAAGCGTACTCGGGCCGCGCTGATCGCTGCTGGGGTTTACACTACGGGACGAGCGCGGTGGCGCATGGTGTTCACTGAGCGCTTCGACGACGCCGGCGCTTCTGTTGCAGCGCTCACGTCGAAAATAAATGAAGCTATCGAGCAACAAATCCGTCGCGCACCCGAAGACTGGTTCTGGGTGCACAATCGCTGGAAAACGCCCGAGCCAAATTTTCTTCTCGCGCACTACAAACGCGGCGTCTACTTGCCACCGGGAATTTCGGCTCGTGATCTGAAGCCATTCCGAATTCTCATCCGTTCAAGCAATTGGCTAGGGGACGCGGTCATGAGCGTGCCAGCAGTCCGCGCGATCAAAAATGGACGTACCGACGCTCACGTCACAATCGCCGCGTCGGCAAAGATCGCGCCGATGTGGAAGCTCATTCCTGAAGTAGACGCGATCATTCCTTTGGCAGCTGATTCACTGCTTCCAGTTATTCGTTTGTTCAGACAACAAATGCCTTTTGACGTCGCGATTCTTTTCCCGAATTCGTTACGCGTCGCGTTTGAGTCATGGCTGAGCGGGATTCTGCCAAGAGTCGGCTATCGTGGCCACTGGCGGAGTTGGCTCGTCAACCAAATCGTTCGCGAACCGCGAAAACCCGGACCGCCCGAACATCATTCGCTACGTTTCCTAAGGATCGCGCGAGAATGCGGTGCGCAAACGGCTGACGCCGAATGCCTGCCTCAAACAAACCTCAAACCTCCAACCTCCAAAATCGGCCTTTGCCCGGGCGCCGAATACGGTCCGGCTAAACGATGGGTGCCCGAGCGGTTCGCCGAGGCGGCCGCAAAGATTAGCGCGCGATCATCGGTCCAATGGATTTTGTTCGGGACAAAAAACGACGCGGCAATAGGTCAACAGATCGCCGCAGCAATCGCTGATCATTGCGTGAATCGGATCGGCCAGACCACGCTCGATCAACTTATCGACGAGCTGCGGCCGTGCCGTTTGCTGCTCACCAACGACACAGGCACGATGCATCTCGCCGCGTTATTAGGCGTGCCGGTCGTCGCGATTTTTGGCTCAACCGAACCGCGCCTGACGGGGCCACTCGGCAACGGGCATATCATTTTACGACACCACGTCGAATGCAGCCCCTGTTTTCTCCGCGAATGTCCGATCGATTTCCGCTGCATGAAAGCCGTCAGCGCCGATGAAGTCGTGGATGCTGTGTTGTCGTTGCTGGCGAAGTGAATTTCACTTTCGAGATCGAGCGCCGCGATCGCTAGCAATTCGCCGCTTCGCTTCCGCTAGATAAGTCTCATCGATTTCAAATCCGATAAATTCTTTCACGCCGCAGCGCTGCGCTGCGACTGCGGAATTTCCAATCCCGAGAAACGGATCAAGCATTTGGACACTCAACCCTCCATGCAGCTGGATGCACCATTCGACCAGTTGGACCGGGAACGTCGCGGGATGCGGCCGTTCTTTCTCGCGGCTCTGAATGGTTTCATAAGGAACGAACCACGTGTTGCCCCGGCAACGCAGGTCTTTCCCCCGGCTGTGCGACCATCGCGAAACGTTGCTCTTGTCCTGATACGGTACGCCAAGCGCCAGCCGATTCACCTCGACGCGGCCCGACTTTGTAAAATGAAAAACGTATTCATGGCAATCGTTGAGAAATCGTTTTGAATTGATCGGCTTGAAATGACCAAACGAGCGAATCTCTGTAGCCGCTTCCCTGTGGGAGGCGCTCGCGTTGCCCACAGGGCGACGGCTACAGGGCTCTTCGATTGCGATGGATTTGATCCAGTGAATCGTGTTTTGGAGAACGAAAAAGTCGCGCAAAGTCATCACAATTTCGTGGGGCAGCATCGGGTTCGACGGCGCGGCGCCGATGTTGAGAAAAAAGGAACCGTTCGATTTCAATACGCGCCGCACTGCTTTTGCCCATTCGCCGCACCAATCTAAATACGATCGCCGGTCCTGTCGGTCGGAATATTTCCCGTAGCTGATTCCGAGATTGTAGGGCGGCGACGTAACGACAAGATCAACGCTTTCATCCGCCAGCCGCGACATTCCTTTAACACAATCCCGTCGCCGAAGATCGAATTGCGTCATTTGCTTAGAATGTGGCGTGATTGAGCCATTGTACAAGCTGAAAATCGCGCGCTTCGTGTAGTGGCAGCCGTGTCGGCTGCGAAATCCAAGGACGATGCAGGCGGCACGCCTGCTCTACAGCGTAACTGCTCAATAACACCCTGTGCTCCCTAGAGAGGGACATTCGCGCGTGTCGGTGAATTCGCTTATCTTTTCTTAATGGCCGATAAGCCCTCCAAATTGAAGATCGCTGACCGTGAGTTCACGTCGCGTCTGCTGGTCGGCACCGGAAAATTCGCGTCGAACGAGTTAATGCGCGACGCGCTGATTGCCAGCGGTACAGAGCTCGTGACCGTGGCGCTGCGCCGTGCTGATCTCTCCGGCAAACACGATCCGTTTGCGAACATTCTCGATTTTATCGATCCGAAACGTTTTCTCCTCCTGCCAAACACGAGCGGCGCGCGCAACGCGGAAGAGGCAGTGCGCCTCGCGCGCCTGGCAGCGAGCGCGGGCTTGCCCACGTGGATCAAGCTCGAGATTCATCCCGACCCACGATATTTGCTTCCCGATCCTGTTGAGACACTCGCGGCGGCGGAATTTCTGGTGAAGGAAGGGTTCACTGTTCTTCCGTACATCAATGCTGATCCCGTGATCGCAAAACGATTGCAAGACATCGGCACGGCTACGGTGATGCCGCTCGGTTCACCAATCGGCAGCAACCGCGGAATTGAAACGCGCGCGCAAATCGAGATTATTATCGAACAGGCCACCGTTCCTGTTGTGGTGGATGCGGGGCTCGGCGCGCCGAGTCACGCCGCCGAAGCGATGGAAATGGGCGCGGATGCGGTGCTCGTGAACACCGCGATAGCAATCGCGTCCGATCCGGTTCGAATGGCAAAAGCATTCAAAAAAGCCATCGAAGCAGGACGCGAAGCGCGCGAAATCGGATTAGCCGAAAAACTCAACGCTGCGTCAGCCACGAGCCCGTTGACCGGATTTCTGACGCGGTAAGGTGGAACGCGTTGTCCTCAACGCGTTGACAAAAAAGTGCGGCTCCGCCGCCCATATTCGCGCGTTTGGCGATTTTAAGCCATCGTCTTCGGGGAAGCCGATTCACCTATAACACTGTCTCGCTGACGATTTCTTCGCTGTGTCGGATGCCGCGTTTCGTTTCCTTTTGCAATCGTTTCAGGCGACTGGACAACGCGGCTTTTGCCGCCGAGCTCATCCGGTCGATGAACAAAATTCCGTGGAGATGATCATGCTCGTGTTGAATCGCTCGCGCCAGAAGTCCGCTTGCCTCGATTTGGAACATCTCGCCTTCCAACGTCTGTGCGCGCACGAGCACTGATTGCGCCCGTTCAATGTCGCCGGTGATTTCGGGAAAACTTAAGCACCCTTCCACTCCCACTTCCGTTTCGCCGCGCAAGTCGAGCTCTGGATTGATCAACACGATCGGCATCGCGCTCTTTGGACCGACATCCTTGCCACTCAGCTTGAGCGTGCTTGGCCGATCTTCGACGGCCGAAACGTCGAGCACAGTGAGCTGCAAAGCTTCACCGACCTGCTGCGCCGCCAGACCGACACCGTGCGCCGCATGCATCGTCTCGATCATGTTCGCGACCAGCTCACGGATTCGATCATCGATCTTGTCGATCCTTTCACCTTTTGCCCGCAGCATCGGGTCGCCATACTGCAAGATCGGCAGGATCATTGTCCTTCTTCCCGGGTGAACGCCGGCAAATTCCTCACGCCCGCCAGCTTTAATGCATCCATCACCTTAATGATTGTGCCGAAGGAGGCTTTCTTGTCTGCTTGCAAAGCGAGCGTTGATTTGCGCTGTTCAGGCAAATCACGCACCGCGGCTTCCAGTTCATCCACGTTTATGGCTCGTCCATCCAGCTTGATCTCGTCATTTTGATCGATGCTCACGATCGCGTGATCAAGTTCAGCCGGGCGTTTTTGCGCGGTCTTGGATTCCGGCAAATTAATCTGAACCTCCGGCTGATCCTTTTTGAATGTCGTCGAGACGACAAAAAATATCAGCAGGATGATGAGAATATCGACGAGCGAAACGATGATGATGATAGGGGCCCGGCGTTTTCGCACTGCAAATTTCATCTGATCAAATGCGCCGCGCGCATCACGCGACGGAGGTAGGAATCTGCGCTGTCTTGTATTCGCGCGTAGCGCGACCGTAATAGCATTTGTTGATCAACTCGACGACGAGCGTTTCCATCTCGACTGACATCACTTCCACTTTTCGGGAAAAATAGGTGAACCCGATTAGCGTCGGTACGGCGATGGAAAGTCCGAACACGGTTGCGTTCAATGCTTCGGCGATCCCGAGCGCGATCTGACGCGTGTCCGACGCACCTGAGCTTAAACCAAGGTGGGAAAAAACGTGCACCAAGCCCGACACGGCTCCGATCAACCCGAGCAGTGGCGCGATTCCGACGATGACTTCGAGAACGATCAGCCCTCGTTCCAGGCGCACCATCTCGTGGCGCGCGCGCGTTTGGACCACCTCAATGTTTTCCGAACGCGGCCCGCGCAGATGCTGCAGCGCCACACGCGTAATCCGCGCCAGTGAGGAAGGATCATGATACACCAGACGTGATAGCCGTTCGGGACCTTCGCCCGGCGCCATGCGTTCGATTTCCGCTTCGATTGCCGCCGGCATGACGATTTTCCGTCGCAACGCGAGCCCGCGCAAAATCATGATCGTCACCGAAAAAATCGAGCAGGCCAGCAGCGGCCACATGAACAGGCCGCCCCTCGCGAAAAAGCCGAGCACGACATCCACGATCCCCGGTGTTTCCGCAATGATCCAGGCGATGATCATCCGTTAGGAAAAATGATGAACCCGAGTCCTTCCACTTCCAAGCCTTCAGGCGGCAAGCTCTTCACCACTTCTGCGGGGATTGGCGGAAGGTGCGCTTCGAGCACCGATTGCACACAGACGCTGGCGAACGCCTCGTTCGAACTGTTTTCGGTAACTTTGAGATTCTTCACTCGTCCGCTTGGATCGATCACAAATCGAAGGCGCAGCGTCCCGATGTTAATCAAATCACGTTTCTGATCCACGTATGTATACCAGCGGGAGCCAATCGAATCGGCCACGATCTTCTGGTAGCGGCCAAGCGGTGTGCCTAACGCGTTCACCGACGAAATGCCGCGATTAGTGATATTTCCCGCGATATTAGTGCGCTCCTTTTGCCGACGATACGCCGACTGCGCTTGCGATGATGCAGCCGCGGCATCGAGCGCAGCCGCGGATTTTTGAGTCAGCAACGCAAATTGCTCCGCAGCAGTAACAGGCTCGGGCTGCGCGGCAGGCTGCGCAGCCTTTTGTTGCGATGCTGCTTTTTGCTGCGCCTGCGCGCCCTTGGTTTCCAGCGAGTACTGGTGAGTCTCCAGATCCATCAACGGCCGATCTTTGCCCGCCTGAGATGGCAATGGCAGTTCGCCAGCGGCAGCGAGCTCGCTGGCTCCAATCGAATTAGCGTTGGATTCGAACGTCTTGTCTTTCGGCTCCGGCGCTTTTTTAGATTCGTCCGTTTCGATAAACGCGGAATTTTTCGAAGTCGGCGATAAGTCCATGAACGTCAGCTCAACGGGTTTCTCCGGTGTTGGAAGCGCGGGCGAGAAAAAGCCGCTGAAGGCCGCGAGCAAGAACGCTACTAGTAGATGAATCAGAATCGCCGCAAGCAGCGCCCACAAGACCATTCGGGCATCTTGTTCCTGATCTCGCAGCCGGTCGGGAATTGCCGGCTGCCCAAAGACAATGTCAGCCGTCGTCATGGAGCAATGATCGCGTAATGAACAAGCATTCGGGCTTAGAAGCTCTTTTAAGGCTGGAACATTATCTCAGGCTACAGGCGCTGACAACTTGGGTTGGATAGGTGGGCGGTTCACGTGAAGCGCCTCTACCTTCGCTCATTGCGTCGGAGGTAGGGGCGATTGACCTCAATCGCCCGATCGCCGCGAAGCCATCCGGGCGTGATGAAACAAATATTGCTGAGCGTACCCGCCGTGTTCGCCGAAATACGCTTCGGAAAATTGCTGAAGCCGCTGCGTCGTCATTTTCTTTCGACGGGAGAAGTATTGCTGCCTCAAGACGCGCTCAATCCAGACATCGATCGGGAATGCCTGCAGCCGCTCGTATGCAAAGAGCATTACGCAATTCGCGATCTTCGGCCCCACGCCTGGCAACGCACAGAGTTGTTTTCTAAGCTCGGCGTCAGAAAGCGCCGACCACGCCTCCAGATCCGCGACGGCGCCACTGACCAGCTGCGCCGTCGCACGCAGGTTTTTCGCGCGGTAACCAAGCGCGCATTCCCGCAGCGCTGACTCGGAAGCTCGCGCAATTCGCTGCGCCGGCGGAAACGTGTAAACCACGTGATTGCCGATTCTCCGTTGCTCACCAAACCGTTTGCGGAGCGCCAGCGAAATCTGGCGAATGTGCGCCACTTGTTTCATCGACGAACAGACGAACGTGGCGAGACATTCCCACCTCGGCTGGCGAATGATCCGCAACCCACGGCAAAAATCGCGGGCAGCACTCATCAGCGGATCCTTCGGAAACGAACCGCAAATCTCCGCCAGCGGATGATCGAGCGCGAAATAATGCGCAATACTTCCGGGTAGCGGTCGCCGCGGCGACTTGGCCGGCGCGTGACCATCGCGAACTTTTAACATGTTGCCGCACTGCTCCACGTAGACCGCGCGCTTGCCAATTGTTCCCACAAACCCGTCGTCGGTCTTTTCCCAATGAAAGACCTGGCCGGAGTCGAGTGTCTTCTCGAGATTGAAATCAGGCGCGCGAATCTCAACCGCGTTCATTCTCGCCACAGCCTAGCACGGCAAAAATGACGAAGCACGAATGACGAAGGACGAAGGAATGAAGAAGCACGAATTAAGGAATGGTCCGGTAGCGCAGTGTCTGAGCCGGGTTTCGGATTTCGATATTCGGATTTGTTTCGTCATTCGACATTCGACATTCGTCATTCAAAATAGCCGCCGACATGGACGCCCGGCTTGCGATCGATACCGCGGTTTTGCTGCTCTATTTCGTCCTCATCATCTCCATCGGCCTTTACATGGGCCGGAAGGAGGAAAATCTCAAAGACTTCGCGCTCGGCGGTCGTGCAATTCCGTGGTGGGCCATTCTTGCTTCGCTCATCGCCGCGGAAACCAGCGCCGGCACATTTTTCGGCACGCCGGGCGAAGGCTTCACGTTTCGAAATTATACTTATCTTCAACTTGCCATTGGCACAATCCTGGCACGGATTCTGGTCAGTTACATTTTCATAAAGCCCTATTATGACTACAAAGTTTATTCCATTTACGAGTATCTCACCGTCCGGTTCGGCGTGCCGACGAAGAACGCCGCGTCAGCCGTTTTCCTGGTAACGCGGCTGCTGGCCTCAGGCGCGCGGTTGTATGTAGCGGCGATCGCGCTTGCACTCGGCTACGAAATGGTTCGCGGCGTGCAGCCCGATCAAAGGGAAACGCTTTTCATTTATATCGGCGCAACAATTGTCATCGTGATTCTAACGGCGATTTACACGACGCTCGGAGGCATCAAAGCGGTCATCTGGACTGACTTCATCCAAGCCTCGATCATGATCGGCAGTGCGCTAATTGCCCTTGGCCTGCTTTACTTTTCCATTCCCGGAGGCTGGCACGAGATTGTTCAACGCCACGGTGGCTTCCATGTCTCTGATTTCATCACTACGGGATTGAATCCCGCCAAAAACGGTTGGGACCAAATCAAGGGGATGTTTGCGATCGAGTACACAATCTTTGCCGGCTTCATCGGTTCGACCTTCATGACAATGTCTACGCACGGGACCGACCAGGACATGGTGCAACGCATGTTGACCGCGCCGGATGTTCGCCGCAGCCGGCGGTCGGTGATCATGTCGGGTTTGGCCGATATCCCAATCGCTTTCACCTTTCTTAGCATCGGTCTGTTACTCTGGGTTTTTTACCAAACGCATCACGACCCGGCGCTGCCGAAAACTCCGAATGAAATTTTTTGTCACTACATTCTTTACGAAATGCCCGTCGGCATTCGCGGTCTGCTTCTCGCTGGAATATTCGCCACTGCCATGGGCTCGCTCAGCACGGCGATTAACGCGCTGGCCACCAGCTTCACTCGCGATTGGTACGAGCCATACCTCAACCCACAGTCGACGCCGGAAGAAAGCTTGGGCGCTGTCCGGTGGGCCACCGTTTGGTTCTCCGTTTTGATGATCGTGGTCGCTTCGATCACCGCCTATCTGGTGATCGTGTATCCTAATGTCCGCATCATTCCGATTGTTCTGGGAATCTACGGTTACACCTATGGCTCGGTGCTTGGAATTTTTCTCGCCGGGATGCTCACCAAATCGCGCGGCAACAACTTCGGCAACATCGTCGCCATGATCATCGGCTTCATCGTCGTCGCGATCTTGAGCGGTCTGCCCAATAAGATCGCCGGGCTTTTTGGCGTGAAGTTGTATACGCAGCCGAGCTGGCTGCCGGTGATGGAATTTCCGTGGTGGATCTGCTTCGGCACGATTGTCACGTTTTCCGTGGCGATTTTGTTCCGGACGAGTCGTGAGCATCATCGACAGGTTACTTCTTAGCCGTGGCTTTCATTAGCGCTGTAGCCACCGGTCTGTGGCCGGTTCTGAATCGGCAATCATTTTCAATTGCCGACGGCCCACAGGGCCGTGGCTACAGTTTTTGATTTCTCCTTAATTTGAGCAGAAATTTGACTCGCGTCCGTCGCTCAATACTCGTAACTGAGTTTTTTCACTGAACCCTGAATTAATTACTGAAACGCCATGGCCCACGTTGTGACCGAGAAATGTAACGGATGCAAATTTACCGACTGCGTAGAAGTCTGCCCTGTCGCGTGCTTCTACGAAATGGACACGCAGGTCGTGATTCATCCCGACGACTGCATCGATTGCATGGCATGCGTGGAGGTTTGCCCTGTGCACGCCATCTATGCGGACGCAGACGTTCCTGCGGAATACACAAAAGACACCGAGTTCAATGCCGTCCAAGCAGTGCAGATTAAGGACTCCGGCGCGCCGGCAATCACAGTCCGCAAAGACGCGCTGCCCACTGCAAACGACCGAAAGAAAGCGCTAGGATATTAAATTAATCAGGAACTCAGGAATCGAGGAAATGGGATTTCCGAGATAGAAGGTAAAGTCGCGAGGGTAGCGACGAGCGATCCGGGCGGTGAGCGAGTTTCAAACCGAGGAAATGGGATTTCCGAGATAGAAGGTAAAGTCGCGAGGGTAGCGACGAGCGATCCGGGTGCTGAGCGAGTTTCAACCGAGGAAAGGGATTTCCGAGATAGGGAAAGCGACTTCCTTTACAGGTTCAGATACCATTGAAGCGGGTTATCGCCGGCGTTTTTTCACTGTCCGCGTGGTAATCTTTTGCGAGCTCGCCGTCCGCTTCCTTCGAACTCCGCCAGTCGTTTCAGCAGTTGGCCTGACTATTCGGAAATTGGGATCACCGTAGTGCTGATATGCGCCCCATGTTTGGAGGCCGCCGGGCCCGATCCCCGCGATTTCCTCGCGAGCGGCAGCCATGGCTTGATGTATTGGCTCCGGCTGACCGCGCAGGCCAAGAATGCCCTGATACAAGCGCTGGGCAAACGCGAGCGCGGCGGCGTCATCGACTGGCCAGGCAGTGCAGATAAAATTTCCAACGCCACGGGCGAAGAATGCCTCGGCGAAGCTTGGGGCGAGTAACGCCGAGCGCTTTTCGCGTTGCTCCGGCGTAACTCCGGATTCACACGCATTGGAAAAAACGAAGCGAGGGATGCGATCAATCCGATCGAGTTCGTCTGCGGTAATCAGTTGATTGCCAGTGAAAATCCAACCGCAATGCGATGGATCATTATCGTCATAAAAACAGTGGCCGGCATAATGCAGGATATCGAAACGATTATTAATCAGCTGCTCTAATACGGCGACGCGAGTCGCCTGGCGCGGCCCGAGCAGTGACACGATCTCCACGTCATTACCAGACTGGGCGTAGGACTCGAAAATTCTCACGACTGCCTCGCCTTCTTCCTGCGCGCCAGGCAATGGCGCATCCTCCGCGGGATCCGCCACGACAAGCACGCGCAACGCGCGGCCCGATAGTAGAGGCGGCTCCGGGAGCGGCGCAAAGGTCGTTCTCAGTTGCCGTGTCAGCCCGCAAGTCGTACCGAGGAAATTTTCCCGACTGAACTTATCGAGGGAAGTCTGTGGCGCGAGCGCGAGCATCTCCCAGTGGATGCGCGCGGTGGAGCGATCGAGCGCAAGAACTAAAGGCGTAGGTGGCTTGATCACATTTTCTCGCAGATCGCGAGGCAGGAGCAGTCTCCCGAGTAAGTGGCCTTTGGCGTCCTGCGTGCGGTAGTCGGAGGCGCCGGGCAGCTGGTTGTTGGCCTCGTCGATCAACTGCGGATTTAGCCGCGTCTCGCGTTGAGGCATCGCAGCATCGGCGGTAAGCGCGGCGAATTCGAACGTATCACGGGTCAGCCGGATCGTCAGTCGGATAGGCTCAACGTCGTGATCGCATCGTGGTGCGGTTGAGTCCAGCTCCTCTTCGAGCTCTTTAACAGCGCCACGTTGCGCATCAGCCTTCGCTTTAGCCTTTGCACTTTTCAGCTTTGACGCATGGAGGCCTGAATACTCGATCCGCATTGGCTCGGGGTCTTTTGCAAACTCAGCGACTGCCGCTTGAAGCGCACGGTTGAGCAGAAGAAAATTCGCCGCGTCGTTCTCCACAATCGTGATTTTCTTAATGCGGCGCTCTTTCGCGGCTCTGGCCTCGTAAAGCGCTCGCCGAATCCCGCGCATCCACCCGCGAACAGCGTTTGAAAGCTCAAGGTTTCCTGCGCCTCCACCGATAAGCACAGTGTAGAGATGTTTTCGTCCTAACCGACCGAGCATCCAGATAAGTTCGCGCGCGAGCACGGCGAGTTCGCCCTCTCGGAATGTGCCGGGACGCCCCATTCCGGCGATGACGATTACACGCTTCGGATTTCCAGGGTCGGGCAGGAGGAAATTTTGGCCGAGCTCGCCTACGATGACGCCGCGACGCTGTAGCGCAGTGATAATGTAGTCAGACTTTTCGACGAACTCCTCGCCAATGGTCGTGCTGATCGCTCTGTCCAGCGCAAGCTCCGCATTTTGCGGCGCAACTCCGACGTAGTGACCAACCGAGATCGCATCCGCGTCTGAGGCGAGCTTGGCGCAGTTTTCGATGCCGCCATGAACAAGCTGAACTTTGATCGATGGCGGTGGTTCGATGCGCTTGGGCTGTTCGGGCTTTGTCGGCGGCACTTCCACACTGGGCGGAGCCGCGCGTTCGGCGGCGAGGAAACTGCGTAAGACCAGTTCTTCCGCCCGCACCTCGTCTGCCGAGACGGTCGGGGGCGCTTCTCGGCCAGCGCCGCGGGCCTGCGATTGGACGCGGCGCGAAAGCTCGTGCAATTCAGCCTCCTCATTTAGCTCCCGCGTCTGCTTTCCTTCAGCTGCTGTCGCGGGATCCACAACACGCCGTACTTTTGGAGGTTGCTCGGGCAGCGAACACTTGCCGGTTGCAAGGAGCTGCTGTGTCGCGCCGACCACATCTTCATCGTTTGGAAGGGCACCATGCTCGGCCTCGACAAAGTACGTCGGGATGCGCCTGCCGTCCTGATACAGAAACCCGAGTTGATGAGGTACGGTGCCATCGCCTGCCATTGAATCGGTGTATCCTCTCGGGTCGTCGAGCCTGTTCCAATCCGCCACATCGACTTTGGTGACCTTGTTACAACCAGCGATGTAGAACATCCGCGCACCGTCCACGATTTTCAGCAAGCGCGTGTGGCTCGCCCGTGCGACATCGAGCAACTTCCGCGCGACGCCATAAGCTGCCCAGGTGCTCGCGTCGTACATTTTCTCCATCGTTGGCATCACATACGGGGATGGAAGCATCTGCATGGACCCAGGCATAGTGTTGAGAATCGCAAGTAGCTCCGCACGGGTATGCCTAATGTCCACCACTGCGAGCTTACGCACGGTATCGAGCGCGCCGGTAATAATCTGCGGAATCGAAAATGAGCCGTGATTAGGCGTGCCGAGCATGACAAGCCGGCCGCCCTTGTTCCAGCGATCTGGATGCTGCAGGATAAACGTGCGCGACACGAGACCGCCCATGGAATGAGCAACGAGATTCACCGGCGCGCTGGCACCAAACCAGCGGTCGATGTTCGCGCGTAACGCATCGGAAACCTCAACGAGATCAAGTCGCCAATCATAAGAAAACGGCTGCACGTTCCACTGATCGGCGGCAAGCCCGAGAAGCATCTCCGAATACCATTTCTTCAATATGCCCGCAGGGCGAACGTCGTTCTCGGACTTGAACTGCGGCGTGATGCGTAGCCAGCCGACCGCGCCGATAATGATGCGCGGAATGTTTAACCAGATTTCCTGCTCCGACTGCGCCTTTGGATAAACGGTAAGTCCGCCGCCCATGATGCCATGGAGCACAACAACGTTGCCTCGCTTCGGGCCGCGCCGCCGTGTAGCGAGCGCCAGTCGCCGCAACCGCGCGAGACGCTCGTCACCGAAATAAAGAGCAAGGATGCGTTCTTCTTCAATCGAGGGGCGACGCAAAAGCTCACAAAGTTGATCGGTGTTGGCTGACTCGAGGGCAGCAAGGTATTGGCGTTCGTTCATGCGATCGACATCTATTACGATGTATCACCTCAGTCGTGGCAACCATTTTTTGGACGTTCCCGCGGTCTAAGCGCTCTGCTGAGCAGGAAAGCAGGCGGAATCGCGGAGATCGAGACGCGCGGCGAACCCTTAGAGATGGGTTACTGTCTTTTTCTATTTTTCCCTACTACGCAACACCCGACCAAGGCATCCAGGCCCGCGTCGTCACAAAGCGCCGACGGCGCGGGCCCCCCACGCTGGTCAACTCAACGCGCCGGCATTGCACCTCCCCACGCCGATGGCGAGGGGTTGAGTGGCCTGACCGGCGACGATGGGTTAAGTGGAGTGACCAGCATGCCCGCCTCATTTCCCGACAGTGTGCCTCTGGTGCGAGCCAGGAATCCGTGGGCAATGCCGGAAGCATCGACGTAACGACCACAGATAAATCCCTGGTCATTGATTCCGTTTAGCGATGTAAAGGTTGACCCTGGATAATCGAAAGTGATGAATGTGTTTGGCGGGACAAAGAAGACTCCATGAGTCACGCCTGAGCTGTCCGCATATCTGCCCACCACCAAGTTCCTGCCGTTAAGTCCAAACAGGATTGTCGCAGTGGACCCCGAAGGATCGATCGGAAAGTGCAGCGCCCCACTGGCGTCCCGGAAGTAGCCATGAAGGATTCCTGAGCTGTCTATATAATATCCCACCACCAACTGTTTTGAATTATTGATCTCGTAAGCAAAGGTCGAGAGAGCTCCCGGGACGCTAAATGACGTTAGGGTTCCGCCAACGCTGACGAACGCCTGGAAGATCCCGCTGCCGTCAGGATCAAACCCGCCGGTAAAGTCGCCGGCATCGTTTATCGAAAGCAGATTGGTTTCGACCACGCCGGGAACATCGTATTCTGTGAAGGTGCCGTTCGACAGGAAAAACGAGTGAAGGAAACCATCGCTGCCGATGTAATCACCGTCGACTGTGCGTGAGTTATTGATGCCTCGTCCTTCGGTAAAACCCACGGTATCGTTAGGGTCGACGATCGGGTCGCTAAAGCTACCGTCGCTGAACCGGACGAAACCGCGCGTTACCCCGCTCGAATCGATGAAAACGCCAACGACGTCGCCTCTTTCGTTAATCTTTTGCGGGAGCGTCGAATTTCCGGTCCCGGGATAATCAAAGGTCGTGATCACTTCAATAGAGCCCGAGTTCGGTGCTTGCTGAGCGAACGTCTCTATTAATGGGAACACGAACAGAACTGCCAGAATGCTGGCAAATATGTGTTTTGGTTTCATGCTGCTATTGCCTCCTTAGTTGAATTTTTCATTCCTAAAACGCTGATGTGGCAAAGACACAAGATCCACTTAGCGAATTTCGACCAGTCCAGTTATCTGCTTTCGCTGGGGCCCCGCTTTTGAGTTGCCGGCACATCGAAATGAGTAGAGCCGAGAGGCCAGATTCAACAGCCTGCTGATGTGGCCGTGCCTCCGGCTATAAAACATGCGCCCGGTTCGGTCTCGCTGCTAACAGGGACAATCACTAAGCCGCAGCGAAAGAAGATGGAATCTGGAAAACATGAATCCAGGAGATTTATCACTTTCCTGGTTTTGAAACTCGCTCGGCTCCCGCTCTCGCTCGCTGCTTCCCTCGCAGTTTTACGTTGATCACTCGCACAGCCCGGTGCTCGCGCCAGCTACCCTCGCTGCGTTACCGTCTACCCGTGCGATTCCCGATCGCGACGTGTTCTATGTCGCTCATCGCTTTCCTCGATTGAAACTCGCTCGGCTCCCGCTCTCGCTCGCTGCTTCCCTCGCAGTTTTACGTTGATCACTCGCACAGCCCGGTGCTCGCGCCAGCTACCCTCGCTGCGTTACCGTCTACCCGTGCGATTCCCGATCGCGACATGTTCTATGTCGCTCATCGCTTTCAAAGCCCGCTTGGTAATCGTGGCGACGCGAGAAGTTTGCCAAATTCGCTCCATCGTTTCTCGGGATCGGTGCCGCTTCGCTTCTCGATGTAGCTGCGCACCATGTCTTCCCCGAGATTGTAGTTGATCACGTAACTTCGGTAGCGCTGGATGAATTTCACGCGCTGCTGCGCGCGAGCTGGTTCCATCACTGCGTATTTTTGCAACCATTGCACCGCAGCGCTCTCGTTGATCTCACCGTTAATCAATCTTCGCGCGGCCTCGTTTGCCGCATAGTCGAGCTGCTTCATCAAATCCTGTACCGCATAATATTCGTCCGCGCGTGATGGATCGATTCCGGCGGCTGGAAATAAGACTTCCTTCTCGAACTTGATTCGCTCGGTCTTACTCGGGAACGCAATGTCCCGGCCGAAATTCGCCGTCCCTTCGGCGACCAGCGATTGCGGTGAGAAGAGCGCGTAAACCGAAAACTCCATCCAATCGCGATCGCGGACCAGGTTCTTTTCCAATAGCGAATTGTAAACGTGATGGCCGGGATAACCTTCGTGAGCTGCGAGGTCGACCGCACGATCGATGTAGATCGGCAGACCGGTGTTCACCTGAATCACGCTATGGAAATTGCCCTTGTACCAATTGTAACCGCCCCACGGCTTATTGGTCACGTACTCGACGGTGAAACTCTCGTCAGGCGGAAGGGCAACGTGCGCCAGCGTTCGGGCGCGGCATTCCTTGATCGCAAGTTGAAACACCGTATCGAGTTTTTCCTTTGGAATCACAAACGGCTTGCGCCAATTTTCGTACCGCTCCCACAAAGAACCGCCAGTCCCGCTCGGACCCGTTGCCGGAATTTTTGCATCGAGCTGGTTGATGATTTGTATGAAATGCGAATTCGGAAAAGTTGGCGCAACGGCGTCGTAAAGCGCGCGCGACTCGTCGTCGAACTTGAATTTTTCGCCCTTCAACATCCGGACCCGCACCACCAGCGCGGCAAGCTGTTTGTGCAAATATTCCCGTCGCAATTGACGCAGGGCGCTGTCGACGCTTCCTGGAGCGATAGGAGTTTCTATCAGCGTCGCACTGAGTTTGGCGGCCTCGACGCCGATCGCGTCCAACGATTTCTTTTCCTTCTCGGCCTGCGTCTTCCACTCAGCCGGGCCATAAAACGCATCCACGTAATCCGGATCGTGTTGTCCGAGAGCCAGCACGAGATGCGCGTACCGCTCGGCGATATCATTCATGCCGTTTGCCGCTCGCGCGTCTGCGCTGGACATTAGGAAACCGCAGAGAACGAAGAGTAATAATATCCGGCGCATTGAAGAATCTTTCACCACAGAGGACACGAAGACTACGAAGAAAAGTAATCAGCAAAGCTGCGACGGGTAGCAGCAACCGAGAGCGGGCGAAAAGGTCGAACGCGCTGTCCTCAGCGCGTTGTCGTTGGGTGCTAAGCCATCGGCTTCGGGAGAAGCCGATCCATGTTAATCCTGTTCGTATTGGTCGCCGCGCCGATAGGAACTTGTCGAAGAAGAATTTGCCGGCAAGCTGCCGGCAACAACAGGCTGGTCGCGCCGCCGCGGGATGCTCCCCGACCTTATGGCGCAGGCGTTGGACTCACTGGCTCGGGCGAAGTGTTGGTGGCTTCCTTCAGCTTTTCCGCGGCAGAATGGGCGGCCTCCTTCGTTTTTTCCATCGCGTCCTGAGTCGCGTCCTTCGCTTTTTCGCCAAACTCCTTGAGCTTCGGCTTGGCTTTTTCAATCTGTTTGTCGGCAGCTTCCTTTGCCTCTTTCGCTTTGCGTTCTACAGTTTGCTTCGTTTCCTCCGCCTTTTGTTTGAGGTCCTCTGACGTCTTTTTGTCGCAGCCCGACACCGCCAATCCGAACAGAGCCGTGAGCGCCACGGCCACCGAAGTAATTAGTTTCATAGTGGTAATTGCTGGATCCTGATTACTCGAATACGTGTTGTGGGACTGGTCAAGAATTTCCAGTGTGTTCGTCTAGCGGTTTCGAGAGCCAGGCGAAATGTTAATCTTGAGATTTGACCCTGTTCTTCGCTGTTCCACACGAAATTATTTGGCTCCAGATAAGCGTTGCCACGCGTTGATTCGCCAGGTTCGGAGTCTCGCAGCACAAGCGAGGGCACTTTAAGCGTCCGCTCCTTATCAACTCGCCCACCGCGATCGGTACCTCCGGCCAGACGATGCCGACTGCTAATACGCAAGGTTGAGTTCGCGAATCATGTCTAAGAACGTGATGCAACGAATCCCGAGTTGCTGGCACACGAACGGAATTCGTGGCTTCGTTGCGCTCCCAAAAGATTCGCCGGTCACAACAATGGACCCTGTTTCAACTGCGGTGGCGATCACGAATGGATCAGCTTGGGAACGTCCTTTCAACGTGTCCACAAGTCGGGGATAACGAGCGAGAATCTCAGCGACCCGCCGCTGAATCGATTCATTTGCCGGGATCAGCATGAATTTCCGCTGCTTCATCCATTCGTGCAGGTCATCGTCCTTCTTTTGCACTTCCACGTAGACCTCCTCGCTGGCAATGATCTCGTATCCACTAACTCGGTCCTCGATGTTTTGCCATAACGAAGGAAATACGTCCCGAGGATAATAACGATGCCACCCATCAAGCCAGCCGCTCGTGTCGACGCAAAACGCCATTAATTACGCTGCCGCCTCAGGGCCTGGCGTGAGTTGTCGAGCAACGCGGTCAACGTACTTCAGCTGAATTCCAAGATAATCCGGAAGGTCGGCGCTACTAACGATCCCACGTTTGTAAGCATCCAGTACAAGCGACACAAATGGCCGGCCTCTCGTCGCAATAACACGGACTTCAATGGGTGGACCGCCGCCAGTACCACCAGATGCATACCACGTCTGATTTTGCCAACGATTTCGTTTAATTCGATATAACGAGCCCGTAGTACGATGGAGCGAAACGAGACGGCGCAAAATTGCTTCAGGACTAGCCTTCACCCGATTAGCGAGACGCCTTAAACTCTCGTCGTCTCCTGCAACAACATCGCGGAATTGAGCCACTTCCCTCAAAAAATCATTACGTGGCAACAAGGCCGCCGATGCAAACCGATTACTGACTCTTTCCAGTAATTGATCCTCAGGTTTTGGGCGTGAAGCGATCGACCCAGTCTCATGGCCGCCATTAGTGAGCAAAATGTGCGCAAACTCGTGCAGCATTGTGAAAATCCGTCCGTGCGGAGCATCCGACCCGTTTACAAGAATGACCGGCAGCGGAGATCGAGGAATACTGGTGCCGCGCATTTCAGATAGCGGCACATCACTACTTTGGAACACGAGCACGCCTAACGCCTCGATCGCAGACCGCCACCCGTTTAGGGCGGCATTTGCGGATGGCCAGTCGAGCTGCGTTTGCCAAGTAATGTTCAGAAGAGCTCTGATTCGATGACCAACTTCTTCTGGATTCTCATCCGGATTTACTCTCGCGCTAAGTTGTGGCGGCCGCTCGCCCAACTGCTCATAAATTTCGAGTGCTGCTTGCCGTTGGTACAATGCCGCGCGCAACGCGTTGCGAAGCTCAGGCGATTCATTCTCAAGAGTGACGCCCGGAAAACGGCGAAACTCGCGCTGCGGATCAAAGTCGCTGGGAGGTTCCGAAAGGAAAAAGACCGCAAGCGGCCGTTTGTACACCTCCCCAAGTTTCCTTGCCTGCGCTATTGTCGGAACCTCATGTCCGGATTCCCACGCCTCTAATGTCGTAGGATGAATATCCGCGCGTTCCGCAGCTGTTTCGAGCTTGAGGCCTGCGCGATCGCGCGCCCATTTCAAAAGAGCTGGGGTAACCAGCGCCGATATGCTGCGCGGCATAGATCACTAAACCTGTTTTGACGGCTCAAGCCAATCCTAACTGAATTCGGTTCGTGCTTGCAATAAGCAAAACAGCCGAGCTCCCAAGAGCTCGGCTGTTCGTTAATTGTTGTTTCGGCTGTCGATTAGTAATCCATGCCGCCCATGCCGCCCGGTGGCATTGGAGGAGTTTTTTCCTTTTCAGGAATCTCTGTGACCAATGCTTCGGTGGTGAGCAACAGGCCCGCGATGGACGCGGCGTTTTGCAACGCGCTGCGCGTGACCTTGGTAGGATCGACGATTCCGGCTTTCACCAAGTCGGTGTATTCGCCCGTGGAAACGTCGTAGCCTTCGTTGCCTTTGCGCTTCTTCACTTCCTCAACAACGAGCGCGCCTTCCGCGCCTGCGTTATCGGCAAGTTGACGCGTGGGTTCCTCAACGGCGCGGCGGACAATTTGCACGCCGATCTTCTCGTCGCCTTCGAGGTTCTTCACGTTGTCGAGCGCTTTCTGCGAACGCAGGAATGCCACACCGCCACCCGGGATGATGCCTTCCTCGACCGCCGCACGCGTGGCGTGTAACGCATCTTCGACGCGCGCCTTTTTCTCTTTCATCTCGGTCTCGGTCGCAGCGCCGACGTTGATGACTGCAACGCCGCCCGCGAGTTTCGCCAGGCGCTCTTGCAGTTTCTCTTTGTCGTAATCGCTGGTCGTCTCTTCAATCTGACGACGGATCTGAGCGACGCGGCCCTGGATATCGGCGTTTTTGCCGGCACCTTCGACGATGGTGGTGTTTTCCTTGTCGACAGTAACGCGTTTGGCTTTGCCCATGTCTTCAATCTTGATGTTCTCAAGCTTGATACCGAGGTCTTCGCTGATCAGTCTGCCGCCGGTCAGCACCGCGATGTCTTCCAGCATCGCCTTGCGACGATCGCCGAAGCCCGGAGCTTTGACCGCGCAGACTTGCAACGTGCCGCGCAGTTTGTTCACGACCAAAGTCGCGAGCGCTTCGCCTTCCACGTCCTCAGCAATGATGAGGAGCGGACGGCCGGCTTTCGCGACTTTCTCGAGCAACGGGAGCAGGTCCTTCAAGCTCGAGATTTTTTTCTCGTAAATGAGGATGTAAGCGTTTTCGAGAACGGCTTCCATCGCCTCCGCGTTGGTGACGAAGTAGGGTGACAGATAACCTTTGTCGAACTGCATGCCTTCGACCACTTCCAGTGTCGTCTCGATCGATTTCGCTTCCTCGACCGTGATGGTGCCGTCCTTGCCAACCTTGTCCATGGCGTCGGCGATGATCTCGCCGATCGTCTTGTCCCAGTTGGCGGAAACGGTCGCGACCTGCGCGATCTCAGTGCGATCGCTGACTTTCTTCGAGAGCTTTTTCAGCTCCTCGACGATTGCATCGACGGCTTTCATGATGCCGCGCTGCAACGAAGTCGGGTTCGCACCGGCAGTGACGTTGCGCAGACCTTCCTTGTAGATGGACTCTGCAAGAATAGTCGCTGTGGTCGTGCCGTCGCCCGCCACGTCGGACGTTTTAGAAGCGACTTCGCGGACGAGCTGGGCGCCCATGTTTTCATAGGGGTCTTCGAGCTCGATCTCTTTCGCGACGGTCACGCCGTCCTTGGTGATCGTGGGGCTGCCGAATTTCTTGTCGAGGATGACGTTGCGACCGCTCGGGCCGAGCGTGGCCTTCACGGCTTTCGCCAGTTTCTCGATACCGCGCAGCAACGTGTGCCGCGCGCTTTCATCGAATTGTAATTGTTTAGCTGCCATAGTTTTTGTTGTATCCTCCGATTATCCGATGATGCCGAGGATGTCGTCCTCGCGCATGATCAGGTAATTTTCATCGTCGATTTTGATTTCGGTGCCGCCGTATTTTGAGATCAGCACCTTGTCGCCCTTCTTCACCGTGAAATCGATTTTCTTTCCTTCCTCATTGATTTTCCCGGTGCCGAGTGCGACGACCTTCCCCTCTTGTGGTTTTTCCTTGGCGGTATCGGGGATGATGATCCCGCCTTTTTTTACTTCCTGCTCTTCGAGCGGCTGCACGAGCACCCGATCGCCGAGCGGTCTTACGTTAACTGCTGCCATAGGTTCTTCGTTTACTCCTTGTGGTTTGTTTTGTGGTTAAGCCAGCGACCCCGAACCTTCGGGGCCGTCGGCAAATTCTTTCTACGAAGAGGCGTCTGACACAGACGCCCTACAATCCTCGTCTTCCCGATTCACGATTCTCGAATCACGATTCACGAATTTACTTCTTCTTGTTCTCGTCCACGACTTCGAACTCCGCATCTACGACGTCGCCTTCGCGCTTGCCCGCGCCTTCTTCCGCGCCACCGCGCTGTTGCGTTTCAGGGCCGGGTTGTGGACCTGGGCGCGGACCGGCCTGTGCTGACGCCTGTTTGTAAAGCTCGGCGCTGATGTCCTGGAATTTGTTCTGCAGATCGTCGTAAGCGCGTTTGATTGCGTCGGTGTCGTTACGATTGATCGCATCGCGCACCGCTGCGATGGCGTCTTCGACCTGCTTCTTCTTATCGCCCGAGATCTTGTCACCGATTTCCTTGAGCTGCTTCTCGGATTGATAAGCCAGCATGTCGGCGTTGTTCTTGATCTCGATCGCTTCCTTCGCCTTGCGATCTTCCTCCGCGTGCGACTCTGCTTCCCGCTGCATTCGGTCGACTTCGTCCTTGTTCAAACCGCTGGAACCGGTGATCGAGATTTTCTGTTCTCTGCCGGTACCGAGATCCTTGGCGTTAACGTTGAGGATGCCGTTCGCGTCGATGTCGAAGGTGACCTCGATTTGGGGTACGCCGCGCGGCGCTGGCGGAATTCCATCAAGATGGAAGACGCCGAGCTGTTTGTTATCGCGCGACAACGGCCGCTCACCTTGCAGTACTTTGATTTCCACGCCCGGCTGGTTATCGCTGTAGGTCGAAAAGATTTGCGATTTGCGAGTCGGGATTGTGGTGTTGCGCGGAATCATCGGTGTAGCTACGCCGCCAGCGGTCTCGATCGCCAACGTCAAGGGCGTTACGTCGAGCAAGAGCACGTCTTTGACTTCGCCTTTGAGCACGCCACCCTGGATCGCTGCGCCAACGGCAACAACTTCATCCGGGTTCACGCCTTTGTGTGGTTGCTTACCAATCAGGCTGCGTGCGGTCTCTACAACCTTCGGCATGCGGGTCATGCCGCCAACGAGCACTAACTCATTAACGTCGCGTTCCGTCACCTGGGCGTCTTTCAAGCACGCTTTGACCGGCGGAACTGTACGCTGCACCAAATCATCCGTGAGCTGCTCGAGTTTTGCGCGAGTCAGTTTCTTCTGGATGTGCTTCGGCCCGCTCGCATCCGCGGTGATAAACGGCAGATTGATTTCGTATTCCTGGACGCTCGACAGCGCGATCTTCGCTTTTTCAGCTTCTTCCTTGATGCGCTGGATCGCGTCCGGTTGCTTGGTTAGATCGATGCCGGTGTCTTTTTTGAACTCCTGCACGATCCAATCCATGATGCGCGCGTCCCAGTCATCACCGCCCAAATGCGTGTCGCCGTTCGTGGCTTTCACTTCAAACACGCCATCGCCGATTTCGAGCACGGAAATATCGAACGTGCCGCCGCCGAGATCGTACACTGCGATTTTCTCGTCTTTTTTCTTGTCAAGACCGTAAGCGAGCGATGCCGCGGTAGGCTCATTGATGATGCGTAAAACTTCGAGGCCGGCGATTTTGCCTGCGTCCTTCGTGGCGTTGCGCTGCGAGTCGTTAAAATACGCTGGCACAGTGATCACGGCCTGCGTGATCTTCTCGCCGAGCTTCGCTTCCGCGTCGGCGCGCAGCTTCGACAAAATCATCGCCGAAATTTCGGGCGGAGAAAACGTCTTGAGTTGACCGCCCACTTCCACCTGCACGTGTGCGTCGCCATTCGCCGCCTTGACGATCTTGTACGGGACGCGTTTCTGTTCCTCGAATACTTCGTCGAATTTGCGGCCCATGAACCGCTTGATCGAGAAAATCGTGTTTTGCGGATTCGTGATCGCCTGACGTTTCGCGGCCTGGCCGACCAACCGCTCACCGCTCTTTGTAAATGCGACAACCGAAGGCGTGGTGCGCGCGCCTTCGCTATTTTCCAAAACTACCGGGTCGCCACCCTCCATCACGGACATGCAGGAGTTAGTGGTGCCCAAATCGATACCTAAAACTTTTGCCATAAATTGACATTTCCTTTCTGGGTTGAAGCCTTGCCGACGGCGGAATGCAGAACTCGCCGAGGCGAGACACTGACCCATCTCGATGCTAAGCAAAGGATGGGCCAATCCTGAGTCTTCAATGTAAATCGCTGTTTACGAGCGGGTAAACCGGCTTGCAGTGTCGAACCGGGTTCAGGAAGCCGAGACAGTTCGGCTCGACTTGGACCGCGGCAGTCGCGGCAATCGCGCCAACGCGGCACTCTCGTCGACTAAACTTCTCCACACGCCGCTGGCACGCCAATCAATCAGGTAAATCGGAAACTAGCTCGAAAATCAGCCTGCAACGAGAAAATCTATTTCGCGAATGCGATGCGCCGCGATAAAATTTCACGCGTGCGACAATATCACGATCTGCTCCGGCTCGTGCTTGAGAACGGTCGTGACCGCACCGATCGCACCGGCACAGGAACGTTATCGGTGTTTGGTGCGCAGACGCGATTCGATTTGCGCGCCGACGGACCGGGGTTCCCGCTGCTGACAACGAAAAAGTTGCACATCAAATCGATCATTTACGAGCTGCTTTGGTTTCTGCGCGGTGACACCAACGTTCGATACTTGAACGAACACGGCGTCACGATCTGGGATGAATGGGCTGACGAAAACGGTGAGCTTGGCCGCGTTTATGGTGCGCAATGGCGGGATTGGCGAGGCGCAGACGGCGTGCACGTGGATCAAATCGATAACCTGATTGCGCAGATCAAATCCAACCCGCAGAGCCGGCGCCTTATCGTGAGCGCGTGGAACCCGGCTGAGATCGGGAAAATGGCGCTGCCACCCTGTCACGTGCTGTTTCAGTTTTATGTGTCCGCCCCGGCGGATTCGTCCGGTGGCGAACAGAGGGGCGAGTTAAGCTGCCAGTTATATCAGCGGAGCTGCGACCTGTTTCTAGGTGTGCCGTTCAACATTGCATCGTATTCGCTGCTCACAATGATGGTGGCGCAAGTCGTCGATCTCGCGCCAGGCGATTTCGTTCACACGTTTGGCGATCTGCATCTTTACAAAAACCATCTGGACCAGGCGCGCGAACAACTCTCCCGCGAATGCCGGCCTTTGCCGCGGATGAAACTCAATCCGGCCGTTAAAAATATACAGGATTTTGCCTTCGAGGATTTCGAGCTGGTCGGCTACGATCCGCATCCATCAATTAAAGCTCCGATTGCGGTGTAAATTTCGCCGAGGTCCGACCACAGCTCGCTCAATCGGGCGAGAAGAAACGCGATGATCGCGGTGTGCGATCCGCGCCACTTGTTCCGCACGCGCCCTCGTGATTCGTCAACGCATTGCAGAGCAACCACTGCAGCGGCCGTCCGATTCTCCACATTGAGCTTGCTTAAAATGTGCTCGACATGCTTGGAGATCGTGCGCCGTTTTGTGCCAAGGATTACGCCAATGTCGTAATTCCCTTTGCCTCGCGCGATCCAGGCAAGAACTTCGGCTTCGCGTTTGGTGAGTCCCAGTGAAATCAGTTCGCTTGGTGGTTCGTCACTTCGCCGCGGATGAATTTTCTTTCCAGACTGCACCATACGGATGCGGTGAGCGGCAGGTGTTTACTCCAGCACCGTAATAGCGGTCAAGCAATTTCGTACGCCTTTTGCCGTATTTACAAAAAACCAGAGAACCGGAAAAATCCGCCGCGAAATTCCCAGAATAATCGGTGATTAAAAAGCGATTCCCCCAGAGCTGTGGCGTAGCGCACTCGCGCTTGCCTAGGCTGTATTTTGGCGGCGGGCTGCGCGCCGCTAGCTCAGCACAAGACATACGCATTGGAAAAATTTGCGAACTTCGAGCGGCAAATCTCGAAGAGACATGATGGAAACCTAACAAATCTATGAAAACGAAAAGCAAAATCAGCGGTTACATTGTTCGCGGTAGCACAGCCGCGCTGTTTTTTTCATGCGTGCTTGTCGCCCTCTCCTCGGCGATCAATTTACCTAACAAACCTCCGAAGTTTCCAACGCCGGAGAATAACCCTGCCTTAGGCGTGAATGCAGACGAGAGCGCGGCGTTCGTGGTCACGTCTGCGACGCAAAGTAAGCGAACGTTGACGTTCGCGGATCGCGTCGCTTATCAACGAGCGATCGAAGACGTGTACTGGCAGCATCGCATTTGGCCAAAAGCGAACGCCGACCCCAAGCCGCCGCTGGACAAGGTGATGTCGCAGGCGCAGATCGAGAAAAAGGTCGAAGATTATCTGCGCAACTCGCAGGCGCTGGAGCATTACTGGCAAAGACCGATCACTCCCGACCAGCTACAAGCCGAGATGGAGCGGATCGCCACTCACACCAAACAGCCCGGGGTTTTGCGCGAAATTTTTGCCGCGCTGGGCAACGATCCCTTCGTGATCGCTGAGTGTCTGGCCAGACCGGTCCTGGCCGAACGTTTAGTCACGGAGTTGTACGCGCACGACCAAAGATTTCACAGCGACTTGAAGCGACACGCCGAGGCTGAACTGAAAACATATCGAAGTGTGAAGCAGATGAAGCAAACCCTGCTCGCACCAGCTTCGCGCAGCGATGCTAGCGCGGCCAGCGCCCTGTACACCGAAATGGAATGGATAAAGAGCGACAGCACCCAAGAGGAAGATGACCGCGGCAATGAACGCGCCGTGAAGCTGAACGGCAGCGAATGGCAAGACGGCATCGAAAAGCTCGCTGGAGAGTTCGGCAACGCAAAAGGGGGAGATGCCTGGGGGCAAATTAAGACCGGCGTATTGAGTCCGCTGCGAGAAGATGAGGGTCATTACTACGCCGTAGCCGTAATGCAGAAAGGCAAAGACCGGTTGAAACTGGCCAAAGTTGAATGGCTGAAAGAACCTTTGCGGTCGTGGCTGGCTAAAGCCGAAACGCAACTGCCGGTGACGATGGCGGCGGTGAGAGCGAACTACGCGCTGCCTGTGATAGGTAGTCCGTCTGGTGGCTGCACCGAAGACACCTGGACTCCAACCACCCTCACCAACGCGCCCGATCTCCGATCCCGTCACACGGCAGTGTGGACCGGCAGTGAGATGATAATCTGGGGGGGAGCCAATGCCATCGGCCGATTAAATACTGGCGGCCGGTACGACCCGGCTACGGACAATTGGACAGCGACCAGCACCATCAACGCGCCTATCGGACGAATCTATCACATCGCCGTATGGACTGGCAGCGAAATGATTGTCTGGGGCGGTGCCAGCGACATTGCTTGGGAGAATACCGGCGGAAAATACAATCCCAGCACCGACAGTTGGGCTGCCACCAGCACGATTAATGCCCCCGACGGCCGAGAGAGTCCCGCGGCCGTGTGGACCGGTAGCAGAATGATTGTTTGGGGCGGATACGCCAACGGCTACCGTAATACTGGTGGGCAATACGATCCCTCTACGGATAGTTGGACAGCAACCAGCCTCATCAACGCGCCCGAAGCGCGCGGGGGCGAGAAGCAGCCGGCTATCTGGACCGGCACAACAATGGTTGTGTGGGGCGGAGAAGGTATCAGTGGCATCCTGAACACCGGCGGGCGATACAATCCCTCTACGGACAGTTGGACAGCAACCAGCACCACCAACGCGCCCGAGGCCCGATTCAGTCATACCGCCGTCTGGACCGACAGCAGGATGATTGTCTGGGGGGGAACTACCGGATTGAATGCCTTCAACACTGGCGGAAGATATGATCCGGATGCAGATAGCTGGACAGCGACCAGCACCTCCAACGCGCCTGACGTCCGAACCCTGCACACTGCGGTTTGGACCGGCACGAGAATGATCGTCTGGGGTGGATATAACGGCAGCTTTCTTAATACTGGTGGGCAATACGATTTTGCGACAGACAGTTGGATAGCTACTAGCACCACCAACGCACCTGATCCGCGATTTCTTCACACCGCTGTCTGGACTGACAGCGAGATGATTGTCTGGGGCGGATTTAACAACGGCATCTATCTGAACAGCGGCGGGAGATACTGCGCGCAAGGTGGTCCGTCACCTACGCCAACACCGACTGCAACGGCAACGCCGACCCCTACGCCTACTCCGACCCCAACTGCAACGGCAACGCCGAGATTTACTCCGCGGTCACGTCCCACTCCGCCCCCTCACATAACACCGGTGCCCCCTCCACCTTCGCCGCGGCCGACTCCGCGGCCGCGGCCCACGCCGCCTGCTCACCTGACACCAGTACCGTCTCCAACCTCGCCGCGACCCACGCCAGCGCCTAGACCGTAGTAAGATTTCTGTGAGCGGCTTCGCGACGAAAATACTAACGGCCGAGTATTTTCCTAGCTCCCCCATGGGGCTACCGACTCGTCCCCGGGGCAGCCGCCGCACAAGCTCACCTCTACAGTTTGGGCAGGCGAAGTTCAGTCGCTCTGCGCAATTCGGGCAATACGTGCATTCGCAACTACAAATGTACGCTTCTCCGCCGGGCGTAAGTGTGCTCCGCATTTTTCGCAGACTCTTTTCAGTTCGAGCGCCATCTCTTCTCCGTCCTCTGCACGGAAACGTCCCACAACAGTTTTATGTCGCGAGCGAAAGATGACTAGTACGCTGTTTCAGGGCTAACGCCATGAAAGCCCGAGCAAGGTTGTTTCATCGCGTGACATTGGTTTCGAAATTAGTCCGGAACCTGCGACTTCTTGGCGGCACGCGGGTTTAAATGCACTGTGAGGGCTGTCTTCGGGATCGCGATATTCTTCTGCGCAGCCATGTTGTTGCGCGCGGAAACTTCCGTGGAGATCGATTTGCAGGAACAGATGGCGTATCTCCTGCAAAATGGACGTCCAGTTCTCGCGTCGCCGATCTCAAGCGGACGCTACGGACACCTGACCAAGACCGGTACCTTCACCCTCCTCGAGAAGGAGCGGACACATTACTCGAGCATGTATGGCAAAATTGTTGATGCAGGCGGGAACACCGTCGTGGCGGATGCGGACGCCGAAATGCAGGTCCCGCGTGGCGGAAAGTTTATTCCGGCACCCATGCATTATTTTATGCGGTTCCATGGAGCGGACGGACTGCACGCCGGATATTTGCCGGGTTATCCTGCATCGCACGGATGTGTTCGCATGCCGCAGGAATACGCCATTGCATTTTTTAACGCCGTGAACGTCGGAACTCCGGTGACGGTTTTCGGCAGGACGCCAGTAAACCGCTACTACTCAGGCCAGCAACCAGTCCGGCGTCGGGGCTTCGGTCCATCTATGGATCCGCGCTTCCCGCCTCCGCCTCCTTCACTGTGGTGGCGCTGAGTCAGCCGAAGGACTAGCGCCGGTAGCCACACGGCCCTACCGGCAGTTCTCCGCAGTGGAAGAGCAATGCAGAGCGGCACGACCGCCCACAGGGCGGCGGCTACAGGTCTTGTTACCCCGGTTAGTGATTCATGCTGGCGGTCTTCGGTCCGTTCGAAAGCTGGACAAGGTCAGCCAGGATATTAAGCGCTTCGTCGCGTTCGGGATCTATCACGGGATCCTTGCTGTCGCCGTCCGCGGGGGCGCCGTCGATCAGATCGGAATCTGCGTCCGCAGCGGCGTCTGGATCCACTTTCGGCACGACGCCGTTCTTTTTCGCCTCGGCCAGTTTCCCAGGATACATGATCAGTTGCAGATTCGGTTTGTCGACGGTGTCGAGCGTGACGCGATAGATTCGCGGCTCTTCCTGATTCCGGGCCAGGCGGTCTTTCGACCGGGTTTCTTTTCGGAGTTTATCGTCTGCCAGCTCTTTCTTCCGCACATCTTCGTTCAGCGAAATTCGGTTTTCGTCGATCTTGTGACGCAAACGATCCATGTCTTCCATGACGTAATGGAACTCCGGATCGCCCTTGACACGCTCTTCCGAACGTCGGCGAAGCTGGTCAATGAACAAGGAATGGCTATCGGACCATTTCGTGTATTTCGCCTTGGCGACTTCGTCATAGGGCAGCGCATTTTTCAGCGCGCCTTCGCCGAACTCAGGAAGATCGCTCAAGGTTGGCAGGACAATGTCAGATGCCACGCCGTGAAGCTGCGTCGAGCCGCCCGCGACGCGATAGAATTTCTGGATCGTCAACTTCAACGCGCCGTCTTCATCGGAATGACTGCCCAATAGCGAAGCGAAGCGGCCGATCGGAAGAATCGTCTGCACAGTGCCTTTACCAAATGTGTTTTTGTCACCGACGACCACTGCCCGGCCGTAATCCTGAAGGGCAGCTGCGAAGATTTCGCTCGCTGACGCGCTTTGCCGGCTAGTCAAAACAATGAGCGGCCCGGAGTACGCAATCCCCGAATCTGGATCGGACGAAATCCGGATGGTTCCGTTGTAATCCTTGGTCTGAACGATCGGGCCTGATTTCAGGAACAAACCGGTGAGCGCCAACGCTTCTTCCAGCGAGCCGCCGCCGTTCTTCCGCAGGTCCACGACTAGCCCGGCGATGTTCTCTTTTTTCAGCCGTTTGAGCAATGCCAGCACATCGCGCGTGGTGCTCTTCTGGTGCTTATCCATGTC
>JBKOYE010000139.1:0-7327 GCA_046725275.1 Verrucomicrobiota bacterium | reverse complement strand
TTCGAAACAATCTCCGGTCAGGTGACATCTGTTTGTTCAGCCAGCTTAACAAGCGTGAACAAGGCGTGATTCACCGGCACGGGGATGCCAAGCTGCGCACCGCGACGGGAAATGTAGCCGTTGAGGGCATCGATCTCCGTCCGCTGGCCGCGATTCAAATCCTGCGCGGTGGACGACAGCGCGTCCGACATTTGCGTTGCAAGCTCCATCGCCGCCGCCATTCCGGATTCGCGATCATCGACGCCCGGCAACACGACGCCAGCCGCCCGGACGACCGCTAGGACTTCGTCCACAATCTGTTCCATCAGCAGTTTCGTATCGGCGTCTTGTGCAATTTCGCCGTAGCGCGCACGCCCCAATGCAGAGATCGCGTTTAGTGCGCAGTTACGAAGCAGTTTCAGCCAGAGTTCGCCTTCGATGTTGTCGGACACTCGGCACGGAATACCGGCGCGAACGAAAAGATCTGCCAACTGCGTTGTTCGTTCCGACGGCGGTCCGATGATTAAATCACCACGCGCGAGATGTTTCACGCGACCGGGTTCGGGCACCGATACCGCGACGTAAACGGCAGCTGGCACGGCCACCACGTTCGCCGCAGCGCGAACTTGACCCGCATTGTCCACGCCGTTTTGCAAACAAACTATCGTAGCATCTGGCCTAACAAATGGAGCCATTTGTGCGGCGGTCACCGACGTATCGTTCGCCTTGACGCAAAAAAGAATGAGCGAGCAATCTCGAACAGCGCTCATCTCGACTGTCGCCCGAACCCTGATTCGCTCCTGGCCTTTTGATTTATCGAGAACAAGGCCTTTCGAGTTAACCGCATCAGCGAAGTGTTTTCGCCCGATGAAAACAGTTGGCGCGCCCGCCCGGGCAAACATTCCGCCGAAATAGCCGCCCACCGCGCCCGCGCCTACGACTGCAATTCGCGGCCATTCTCCACTTTCGCTCATTAGCTGACGAGCCGCTATTTTTGCTCAGCAGTTGGCGGCGCTGAAGCCGCGAGGTCCGAATTCCACATGTCGGCACGGCATTTCCAGTTTCCGTCAGCTTGTTGCTCCCAGACCTCGAGGTATTTGCCGCGATCGTTGATCGGTTTGCCGCTGGGGTCATTCATGATGAGTTGGTACGTGCCGCTCACCCACGCCATCTCGCCGGATTTGGCGAGTTGCACTCTGACCGGTTGCCAACTGATGATGAGGCCGGGGCTGGCGAGCATGTCTTTCCAGACATTGCGAATCGCTTCCTTCGTCGTTGCGCTAGTCGCGTTTGGAGGGAACACGATCGCGTCATCCGAATAGTAAGCGATTGTCTGCTCGACATCTTTAGCTGCTGCGGATTTCGCCCATTGGGTATCGAGATCACGAAGAATTACCTCGACAGGCTGGAGATTGCTCGCGCTGTCGGACGGTGAACCGGCAGTTGGTGGTTGCGAAATCGAAGTCGCTTGGGTCTGTAAGTCCCTTGCAGCTGATTTCGGTCGCAGCAGTTGGTAGGCGGAAAGACCAAAGGCGATCACTGCCGTGCCGATGATAAATCTCGCGAACTTGCGGCGGCTCCAATAGGGAATGACCTCGTCGGGCGAGAGATCTTGAGTTCGCTTCAACCCTTCGGGGGTCATTTCGTACGCCCACGAAATAAACAGGGCCACCGCGAAACCGAGGCCCAGCAAAACAATGAAGGCAGTAATGATCCATTCAGGCGCGTCGAGCATTGGCACAAACACCGCTGCGATCTGGATCAGCAGCCACGCCACGACGGCATAAGTCAGTGCAACCCTGAAGACGTTGCGTCGCCTGAGTTCGGAGAATAAAGAAGGCTTTGTATTCATCGCGCTGCGGGTAAACCGACTTTGGCGAGCAAGTTCTTGTAGCGCGGATCATCGCGCAAGCCGCGCATTAATGGGTCGACTAAAAGACTTAGCATCCCCGCGTCGCGATCATCAAACGAGATTTGCAACCACTCGAAAGCTTTGTCTTTCTCGCCGCGCACGGCGTAAACCTCGGCGACTTGATAGGCAAACCCTTCCCTGGCCTTGGCAATCAGGTCGGCCAGGGCCGCGTCGGCCGCCTGACGATCTCCGACCACGTACTGCGCGACCGCGAGTTCGAAACGGCGATAACCTTCGTCGAATTCCAGTTGAGCTTCACGCAGGGCCGCCGCGCCGTCACCGCGTTGGGCAGCGATGAGTACCTGCCATCGATGATTGGCAGCACCGGTCGGCTGCAACTCAGCGGCTTTGCGTGCAACCGCGTCGGCTTCATTAAGTTTTCCGGCATAGTAAAGAACGCGAGCCAGATTGCCTTGCGTTACAGTAGATAGAGGGTCGAGTTCCACCGCATGACGTGCCTGACGCTCGGCCTCATCGATTCGTCCCAGGTAACTGACGATTCGCGCCAGCAGATCGTTGGCAGTGGGATTTGTAGGAGAAAGTTCTTTCGCGCGCTTTAACTCGATCAGACCGTCAGCAAATTTCCAATCTGCAAAACACCGAACCCAGCCGAGGGCTGCGCGCGCCTCAGCCAGCGCAGGCGCGATCACAACGGCCTTTTCCGCATCGCTTTGCGCTTTTGGGTACGCCGTCGGGCGCTGGCCGGTGAGATCTCCCAAGAAAGTCCAAGCTTCGGCACGTTCGGCGTAGGCCAGGGCATATTCAGGGTCGAGCTGGATCGCCTGATCGTAGTAACCAATAGCCTGCCGAAAGTCTTCAACATTACGACGTACGAGATGGAAATGACCCTGGAGGTAAGCATTATGCGCTTCCACGTTCTTCGGAGCACTTTTTTGAGCCGAATCGGATCCGAGCAAAGTCACTTTTAGCGACTCAGCGACCGCCCTGGCGATTTCCTCCTGAACTGCGAAGATATCTTTCAGTTGGCGATCGAACGTTCGCGTCCAGAGCTGAATCCCGTCGGCGGCGTTCACGAGTTCGGCGACGATCCGCACCCGGTCGCCTTGCTTGCGCACCGTGCCATCCAAAAGCGTGCTCACACCCAGCTTCTCACCAATTGTTTTCGGTTCGTCTTTTCTATCTTTGAAACGGAACGAAGAGCTGCGGCCAATGACCTTCAGCCCGCTGATTTGAGCAAGAGCTGCGATCAATTCTTCCGATAATCCATCCGAGAAATATTCATCCTTCGGGTCGCCGCTTTCGTTGATCAACGGCAGCACCGCGATCGACTTCTCGGGGCTTCCCGTCGTCACCTCGCTGACTTGGGACGTTCCATGGCCGGCAGTGTAGCGACCGAGTAAAAAGATACCTAACGAAAGCGCTGCGGCGACGGCCACCACTACGATCCAAATGCCTCCGCGCGAATGTTGTCGCGCCGCATCAGCGGCTTCGGCCCGCTTGATTCCTTCAGGTGTAAGCTCAAAGGCCCAAGCAATGACCACTGCGATCGGAAAACCAAGCGCCGCCACAAAAATGACAAGCCGAATGGCCCAGTTTGGAATTTCCAGGAATGGAAACACCTGTGTTGCGACCTGAATCAAAAGCCAGCCGACGACGGCATACGCGACGGCCACCTTGTACACGTTGCGCCGCTTCAGCTCGCCGAAGAGTTCCTTCGGATTCATCGCCCGAGTTTACTTGTTCTGATCTTTCGGCGCGAGTGAGTTGACGATCTTTTCGAAACGCGGATCGCCGCGGAGCGGATTCCACATGGGAAGCAGTTTCAGTCGGGCGTAGTTAACGTAGCCCGGCATTCTCACCAACTTTTGCAATAGATCGATAGCGCGATCACGCTCATTGGTCCACGTGTAGACCTGAGCTGATCCCTCAAGCACTAATGCGCCATCGTAAATGTCTTTCGAAACCGGCATCAAATCGACGGCGTGTTGCGCTTCTTGAATTGCCAGGTCTTTGCGGCCGAGACCGGCGTCGACCTGCGCGAGAACTGCAATCGTTCGCGCGTCCCCCGGCTTAATCGCCAGTCTCTGCTCCAGAATTGTGCGTGCGGTTGCGAACGCGGCAGTCGCACGCGCGGAATCGCCTTTTGCTCTCGCGATCATCGCCTCAAACCACACCTTCGGGTAGTAGAAGCTGTAATCGATGTCTTGAAAGTCTTCGCGCGGTGAAGCGGCTAGGACGCGTTCCGCCTCGGCGAAATTATCGTCAATCAACGCCAGGAATACCCGGTAGGGAGTTTGTCCACCGCCCACGTCCATGTCCGGGTTTTTGGCAAGCACGTCGCGCAACTCTGTTGGGTTTGCTGTTCTGTTGAAAATGGCTGAGTCCCGCCGATAAAACACAATTGGTGTGCGCTCGCCCGCAGCAATTACACGATCGTAAACCTGCGCCGCCAGCAGATGCCTGCGTTCCAGGTTATAGGTATCTGCGAGCAGGTTATAAGCATTGGGGTTTCGCGGATCCAGCGCGACCGCAGTCGAGAAATCCCGTTCCGCTGGAACCCAATTGTTGCGACGCCGGTTGATGTAACCTGAAAGAATAAAGAACGCTGTGTCATTCGGCAGACCGGGACGCGCTGTGGCGAGTTCCTTTAGAGCGCCATCGTAGTCCCGGTGGCATCGGAACAGAAAATCTGCCATCGCAAAGTGCGCTTCGGCTGAATCAGGACGAAGTCGCAGAGCTGCTTTTACTGCCGCTTCGGCAAGAAGGATTCGATCCGGCGTAGGATCGAGATCAAAAAAGTAGAGCAGATCGTTGGCACGCGCGATGTAGCAATACGCAGAGACAAAGTCAGGGTCGCGTTTGATTGCCTGATCCAGCGATTGCAGAGCGGACAGCAGCGCAGCCCGGACATCCTCAGCGATGAGATAGCTGTCCACGATCTGCTTCGCCTGAAGGTAAAGCTCAAAGGCGACTAGATCCTGAGTGGGACGCTCCTCGATCCACGCCTTCTGTTCAGGCGACAGTTTTGCCTGGAGCTGAGCAACGATCGATTCCGCGAGCTCACTTTGGATCGCGAACAAATCGGCCGCGGTCCGGTCGTACGTCTCAGCCCAGATTTGGGAATCGGTGCGAGCATCAATTAACTGCGCGGCGATACGCAGCCGATCACCGGCTCGCTGCACCGAACCCTCCAAAATATAAGTGACGCCGAGCTGTTGACCGATCTCACGCAAATTTCGTGGCGCGCCGGTCTTGTATTGGCGGACCGTAGTGTGGCTAATGACCCTCAGATCGGCGACCTTCGCCAGATTCGTCAGGATCTGATCCTGCACCCCATCAGCGAAGTACGTATTTTGTTTATCGTCGCTCAAATTTTCAAACGGCAGAACCGCGATCGATTTTACCGAAGTGTCGACCGCTGCGTGTTGCGGAGGGGCAGCCGAGTAGCGACCGAGGAAAAACAATCCAATCGATACAAACGCGCCCACAATAACTACATAAATCCAGGCACGCTTTTTGTGGGGAGGCGTCGCTGTGGCATCAAGTTCTTCGGTGCGCTTAATTCCCTCCGGCGTTAATTCGAACGCCCAGGCTAAACCGAGCGCAACCGGCAAACCCAGTATGATGAGCACGACGACCAGCTGAATCACCCAGTTAGGAACGCTGAAAACCGGTAGTACCTGCGCGAGACCTTGCGCTAGAGCCCATCCGGCGACCACGTACGCCACCGCAACTTTGTACACGTTGCGCCGCTTTAGCTCGCCGAAGAAAGTCTTCGGATTCACCCGTCGATTTTGTGCCACAAGGCATCTTCAAGCGATGTGGATTGTAGGGCAACCGCGTCGGTTGCCCGGGCAAGCGGAGCGGTTACTCCTACAAACATCCCTAATACCTCCACACTATTTGTTAGGCCCGATCTGCTCCGGACCTGTGAGAAGCCTCTGAAAATCCGGGTGTTTTCGAATCGGGTCCCAGACTGGATCGATCTTCAGGCGAGCGATGGAGATGCCAGACGGAATCGAGAGCAAATATCGAAGCCTTTTTATCGCATCCTCAGGTTGGCCCGCCCAAGCCTCGATTTCAGCGAGCCCAAGCTGGCCCGTTGGACCTAGGATCGCGTCCATTTCAATGGTTAACAAGTCAGCTGCCTCTCGTGAAAGGCGAAGAGCATCGGCCTTGCGACCAAGTGCAACGTAAACCCAGGCCAATTCCGTGCGCCCAAACAAATCATCCGGCCGGTCACTCACTTGCTTTTCAAGCAGAACACGAGCTTCATCCGCTTCGATTTTGGCGGCCTGTCCCGCGAGCATCTGAATGGCCACGCGCGCGGCCAGCCGGCGGGAATGAGGGACTGCATTGAGTTCGGGAGCCGTGTCCCAAACACTAAGCGCATCGGCGAACCGCCGTGCGATCACATCCAGATAGACCCGCCAACCACCAATCACCACTGACACATTTGTCCCACCTGCCGACCCGGCGGTTCCTGGACCGGCAGCCGCAAACAGTGGCAACGGTAAGCGCCCGGGACTCACATCGAGAGCCTGCTGGGCTCCGTCGATGTCACCCCGACTGTTCAGCCGTGCATTTACTTGAGCGGTGATGGCGAGGAAATTATTAGGATCAATAGCCAGAGCCCGTGAAGCATAACGCTCCGCTTCATTCCATTCACGGAGAGTCACCAATCCGAGTGCGATATTTGCTGGAATTTGTGCATCACGTGGATCGAGTTCCTGGGCCAGCTTCGCTTCAGTAAGAGATTGTTCCCATTTGCCCTGTCTCCGATGAATCCAGGCACAGGTTTGCTGCGCCTTTGCGTTGTTTGGTTGCAGATTCAGAGTGCGTTGGAGTTCGACTAGCGCCGGTTTGTACTGTCTGTGACCCCAGTAGTGAAAGGTCGCCAGACTGAAATGCGCCTCTGGCGAATCCGGCGTGAGCTCCAAGGCGTGCTCCACCAACGATTTGATCTCCGCGAGATCCGCCGGTGGCTTCCGGCTGAGAAACCAGTGATCGGACAACAAACAGTAAGCGAGCGCCGCGTAAGCCTGAGCAAATTTCGGATCGCGCATGATCGCCTGCCGATAAAATCCTTGAGCCCGAGCGTAGGTTTCGGCGCGCGGCACTGATTCGGCGGCGCGTAATTGATACTCACCTTGCAAGAACAGGTCGTATGCCTGCGCGTCCTGGGTTGGAACTGAGGCGAGCGCTTGCGACTCGCTCGGCGAGAGATTCGCCTTGAGAGCGTCCGCAATTTGCTCTGCGACCTCGCTCTCAACTGCTAAAACGTCCTTGAGCTCACGGTCATAGCTTTTCGCCCATAAATGCGTATCAGCGCGTGCGTCGATCAACTGCACATTCACACGAACTTTGTCGCCGGCTCTCTGTACAGCGCCCTCGAGTATTGTAGAAACGCCGAGCTCTTGCGCGACTGTCTTTAGGTTGTCCGGCTTGCTGTGATATTTTGCCGTCGAGGTACGC
>JBKOYE010000120.1:0-16349 GCA_046725275.1 Verrucomicrobiota bacterium | reverse complement strand
ACTGGAATATGTCGATGCAAATTGCCCGCCAGCTTCGCTCGACAGCGAACATCCGCTATACCTTCTCTATACTAGCGGTTCCACTGGCAAACCGAAAGGAATTTTGCACACCACGGGCGGTTACCTTGTGAATGTTTATTGCACGACCAAATACGTCTTCGACATCCGCGACGAAGATATTTTCTGGTGTACAGCCGATGTCGGTTGGGTCACCGGTCACAGCTACATTGTCTATGGTCCGCTCGCGAACGGCGCAACCGTTGTCATGTATGAGGGCGCGCCGAACTGGCCCGAGCCTGATCGGTTTTGGCGAATCATCGAAGAGTATCGGGTCAACATTCTTTATACGGCCCCGACCGCGATCCGCGCATTCATTCGTTGGGGCGACGATTGGGTGAAGAAACACGATCTCTCATCGCTACGTTTGTTAGGCACAGTCGGCGAACCGATCAACCCGGAAGCCTGGATGTGGTATCACAAGACCATCGGCGGCGGACGTTGTCCCATCGTCGATACGTGGTGGCAAACCGAGACTGGCTCGATCATGATCAGCCCTCTTCCGGGCGCCATACCAACCAAGCCGGGTAGCGCCACGCTTCCGTTCTTTGGCGTCGACCCGGCGGTAGTCGACGCAAAGGGGCAGGAAGTGGGCCCGAATATCGGCGGCAAATTGATTATTCGCCGGCCATGGCCTTCGATGTTGCGCACCATCTACGGCGATAATGCGCGCTATCGAAAGCAATATTGGAGCGAATTTGAAGGCAATTACCTCACCGGCGATGGCGCGCGCCGCGACGAAAACGGTTATTCTTGGATTGTTGGCCGCATTGATGATGTTCTGAACGTGGCTGGTCATCGACTTGGCACATCGGAAATCGAAAGCGCACTCGTCAGCCATCCGCGAATCGCAGAAGCGGCAGTGGTCGGCAGACCGGATGAATTAAAGGGTCAGGGTGTCGTCGCGTTTGTGACCGTGAAAAGTGGAATCGAGGTCAGCCGGGCGCTCAAGGAGGAACTACGCGATCACGTCAGTAAGCATATTGGCGCAATTGCAAAACCCGATGAAGTCCGTTTTGCCGAAGCGCTCCCAAAAACGCGCAGCGGCAAAATCATGCGTCGGCTTCTCAAGGAAATTGCCAGCGGCGCAAAAGTCACCGGAGATACGACGACGCTGGAAGACTTCAGCGTGCTGGCAAAGCTCGCAGCACCTGAGGAATAGCCACAGCTGATCCTGCGAAAACATGGGCCAAATAGCGACGAAAAATCTTTTTCCCTTCGCGGGTTCGGATAGCGTTTTCTCGTGAGCTTCATTCGCACAGGCTTTCGCGAAGTAGCCCTAAAGCTCAAGCGCCAGAAAACGCGTATAGCGCTCCGGCACGACCGGCGTCTTCTGCAAAGAAGTGAAATCAACCTCGGACGCGAGGGAACAGCGCGGGCGGCAAATTTTCCCGAACTGCGCAATGAGATCGTTGCATTGAAGAAACTGGAACAGGAGCAAAAAGAAGTTGCGCTGCGGATTGCGCGGATTGACGAAGGAATAAAACGAATTGAAGAGGAACGCCATCAAATCGCGCGGGAACAAGCGAGCGCAATTGCGAAACTAGAAGCAGAGAAAAAGCCGCTGCTTCACAATCGCAACCAGGCGAAGAGCACCGCGGAGGTTTGCGAACGAGAGATGGCCAGCGTGGAACGGCGCATTCAGCAGAGCGAAGCAGCCGACCGCGATCTTCTGAAACAACTTTCCGATCTGCACGCGCTTGATCCCGCGCCTCCCGATCTTGAAGCGCTCTCTGCGGGAATTATGGCAAAACGGGCGCGGCTTCCGGACGAACGCGCCGAGCTTGTGCGGGCACGTATGGGCAGCGCTGACGCCGTACGCACGGCGAAGGAAAAGTTGAACACTGCCGACGCCGACCTTGCAGCGTTGGAAAAAAACGTAGCCCGTACACGGAGCGAATTTGAAGCGCGCGACCGCAAACTGGCTGAGAGCATTCGGGCGCAACAACAAGCAGCGCGCGACGCACGGACGCGGCATCAGACCGTCGAAGAACGAAAGAATCCGGCGTATTTGAGCATCGGCCGACATTTGTCTGAAAAGGGCGTTGCTCCACCGAATGCGCCGCAACTGCTGGAAGAGGCCCATCGTCGCAGAAGCGCCGTGGAACTGCAGTTAAAGCATCAAGCAGAGCTGGCCAAGCTCTCGAGCCAGATCGATAAACAGGAGCTGCGAAAGTTTTACTTCAGCGCGTTTTCGGTGCTGGTTCTGCTGGCGATCACGTTGCTCGTCGTTTTCCAATCGCCGCGCGGACGTGAATGGCTTCCGCAGGAAACCGATACCATCCTGTCGATCAACGCGGATCAATTCGAACGCGCAAACCTCGCAAAGCGCTGGCGAGATGCCGAGCCGAAACTTTGGCCGGGGTTGATCGGAACCGCCGCTTCCCTTCCGGGGTTGAACCTATCTCGCGATGCAACGCGCATCACCCGCGCACTCACGACGGACGAGACCGGCCAGACCAAGGAGTTCAACCTTGTCCAAAGCCGCCGCGGTCTTGCCAAGGTGATTCGTACCGTCGCCGACCATAGCAATTTCCAAAGGCGGCCGATCAACTTCCATGGTTTGCCCGTTTGGGAGCGACAGTCCAGCTCCGCCGAAGGTACAGTCGTGAAGCCGGATTTCGCCGTGGCCCGCATCGGACCGGCAACACTCGCCGTTGGCGCGCCACAAGAAGTCGATGAGCTAATACTCGTGCGGTTGGGAATGAAGCCGGACCTGAAAATCACCGGACAACTGTTCGATCGTTTCCAAGCTCTCGATCACGAGAGCGCGCTACGGCTCATATCCCGTGATCCACCGGATCTCTCCCGCGTTTTCCATCCTATCTTTTCGCGTGAATTACTTGATGCTTCGCAACTGATCGGCCTTGCAGTGAACCTGCAGAATCCGGTAAAAGCCAGAATCCTCATCAAAGTGAACGCTCCCAAAAGTGCCGCCAATGTCGCGCGCGATTTGCGCAGCAACCCGGACCAATGGCTCCGCATGCCTGACTCACCGCTGTTGCTTTATTCGCAGCCGCCGGAGATCCAAACCCAGGGCACCTCCAATCTCGAGTTGCGTTTTACGATGCCCGAAGACAGTGCACGCCTTCTGCTCGAACGCCTGGCAAAAACGGACGCTCCCGCAGCGGTAACGGCGTATTAATCGAACAAGGCAAATGCAAAAGTTCAGCGTTTACGTCTGCCGGTTTGGTGCAATCGCGATGGGGCTGATCTCGTTGAACGCAAATGCTCAGGCGATCTTGGTTGATGTCCGCTCTGTTGATCCGACGATCACGGTTGATTTACGCTATGCCGGCAAACGTAATTTCCTTCGACATTCGCTTTATCCCCATGGAACACACGCACTCGCCCGTCCCGAAGTCGTTTCAGGTTTGGCTGCGGCACAGAGCTTCCTGCAGCGTTACCAATATGGCCTCAAAATCTGGGATGCCTATCGGCCGGTAGCCGTGCAGGCCATGCTCTGGCAGGCGTCACACAACAGCGATTACGTTGCCAATCCCGAAGTCGGCGCCGGCTCGCTGCATAGTTGGGGTATCGCCGTCGACGCCACCCTGGTCGACTCGCGCACTCGCGACGTCCGCATGCCAACGGACTTTGACGATTTTACACCCGCCTCAATGTTGCCTTATATGGGTTCATCTCTCGAAGTACGCGCAAATCTGCGTTTGCTGCGGTACGCGATGCACAAGGCTGGTTTTTGCGGGTTACGCACTGAATGGTGGCATTACACGATCCTTGAATGGCAAAAATACGTGCCGCCTGAAAAAGCAAACGCTACCGCGCAACTCTTAAAAACTCAGTCGGAAAGCAAATTGTGATCGATTCGATATTTCGTGGTTTGCAGCAGCCGGAATATGTTCACGTATTGCTCAATCCATTGCCCGTTTACGGCTTGCTCATCGCCTGGATTGGATTGCTCATCGCTTTTTTCTCTAAGAGCCGCCGCGCTCAGATCGCCACATTAGTGCTGGTACTCATCAGTTCGCTTTCCGCATGGCCGGTTTATGAATTTGGCCAGCAGGGATACGATCGCGTTCTGTCGATGACTGATGAAGATGGAGAACGCTGGCTCGATGAACATCAAGATCGAGCGGAGGATCTCATCTGGATCTTTTACGCGCTCGCGGTCTTGAGTGCTATCGCAATCGCTGCACCGATAAAATGGCCAAAGTCTTCTGCGCCACTCGTCATCGCCGTAATTTTTCTCGCCGCAGCGACTTTGGGAACCGGTGGGTACATCGCCTACGCCGGCGGCAAAATCCGGCATCGCGAATTTCGCAACGAACCAGCGCCACCGAAGAGATCGGCAGAGGAACATTAAAACGGTTGAACCGTTGAATCGGTAAAGCGTAAACGTCATCCTGAGCGGAGCGCAGCGGAATCGAAGGATCTCGCGACGGAACCAATCGGTATCGCTACAGGATTCCTCGACTTTCGCTCGGATTGACTTTCAGTCTACCGCCTGAACGATGCAGACTTCGCTTGATCGCGCAGAACGCGATGTTGAACAACACAGCGCCGCCCTCAAAAAGCCGCTGGCACTGCGCGATCTCGTTCTGACACAAATTCTGTTTGTGGTCGGCTCGAGCTGGGTAGGCACTGCCGCCAAGCTCGGACAAGCGCATCTTTTCTTTTGGCTACTCGCAATTTTGCTTTTCTACGTTCCGCAAGCCGTCGTCGTCATTTATTTGAGCAACCGCATGCCGCTTGAAGGCGGTATTTACCAATGGGCCAAACTTGCGTTCAACGAATTCGCCGGCTTCATGGTGGCTTGGAATTTGTGGCTGCTGTCTATCATGGTGATCGCGATGGGCGGAATGTTCGTAACCACAAACATCTCGTACGCAATCGGCGACAGCGCCGCCTGGATGCCGCACAGCAAATGGTGCGTTTCACTGGTGAGCAGCGCAATGATCGCCGGGCTCGGATGGATCGCCGTGCGCGGCCTTTCGTTAGGCAAATGGGTGCATAATATCGGTGGCTTTACCATGCTCGCGGTCTATGCGGCGCTTATCGCACTGCCGTTCATCGCAGTGATGCGCGGCGATTTGAAGGAATATCATCCGCTCGTCCTCGCCGCGCCGACTATGTCCATATTTTACTGCATCAACATTTGCACGAAACTCGCCATCGGAGGCCTCAGCGGATTCGAATACGTCGCGATTCTCGCCGGCGAAACGCGCTCCCCGGCGCGCGACATCGGTCGCTCCGTCGTTATCGCGTCACCGATAATCGCGACCGCGTTCATTCTCGGCACGAGTTCCGTGCTCGCATTTATCGGCGACAAACCGATCGATCTCATTGGCCCGGTACCGCAAACGTTGCATCTCGGGTTGCGTTTCTTTCCAGTCGCAAGCGCTATCGCGTCCAGCGCCATTATTTTGATGACCGTAAAAACGATCGCGTCCACGAGCGTTCACGTCACTGGAAGTTCACGATTGCCAATGGTCGCCGGCTGGGACTGTCTGCTGCCTCGCTGGTTCTCGCGTCTGCATCCGAAGTTCAGGACACCCATCAACTCCGTCATTTTCGTCAGCGCCTTGACGCTGACCATTGCGATTGCGAGCCAGATCGGCGCCGGCATTCAGGAAGCATTTCAACTGGTGGATAACGCTTCGAATGTTTTCTATGGAATTGTTTACGCCATGTTGTTTGCGATTCCGCTCTTTGGCGTCGGCGCGATTCGTACACGGGCTCCGGTTTGGTTGCGGATCGCTGCGATTTGCGGCGCTGCCGTGTCGTTATCGGCGATTTTCTTCACCATCTATCCGATCATCGATGTTCCCAGCCCGTTGATTTTCGCAATGAAAATAATTGCGGTAACTGCAATCGCGAACGCGATTGGCGTCGCGATTTACCTGGCTGGCAGAAAACGTCAGCGCGCCTGAGCGCAGTTCTCGCTGACCCACTGCAGGTATTCCGGCAGTCCGCCCACGACCGGAACAAAAATGATCTCCGGGACATCGTAAGGATGAAGCGATCGCAGTTTGTCCTGAAACGCTGATTGCCGGTCTTCGCTGACTTTGAAGAAGACAAACGTTTCGGTTCCAGACTCGATTTTTTCCTGCCAGCGGTAAATCGATTCGACAGACGGAAAAATGTTCGCGCAAGCCGCAAAGCGTTCGGTCACCAACTGGCTTGAAATCCGACGAGCGATTTCCGCGTCTGGAAATGTGCTTAAGGCGAGCAGAATTCTTTGAGACATGCGTTACGCAGGCACCAGCGCTTCCCGCCGGCAAATCCAACCGCCACCGAGCACAACGTCACCGCGGTAGATGACCGCTGCTTGTCCGGGCGTCACCGCGCGCTGCGGGTCGTGCAATCGGACATGTGCGCGATCATTTTCCAGTGGCATAACTGTCGCAAGCGTTCCGGGATGATTGTAACGAATCTTGACGGCCGCTTCGAATGAGCTGCCGTCAACGTCCGTCGTTACAGCCGGATGCCAGTTCATACGATCAATCTCGAACTGCTCACAAACCAGATCGTCGACATCGCCGACGATGACGCGATTTGTTGCCGGGTCGAGATCGATGACATAACGCGGACGCGGCGAACCGCCAGGCAGCCCCTTGCGCTGTCCGATCGTGAACAACTCGATGCCACCATGCTCACCCACGAGATTTCCTTCAACGTCGTAAATTTCACCGCGGTGGAATTCCTCTTCACCCAGATGCGAACGCAAGAACGCCTTGTAATCGTTGCCCGGAACAAAACAGATTTCCTGGCTGTCGACCTTGTCGGCGACCTTGAGGCCTAACGAGTGGGCGATCTTCCGAATCTCCGCCTTGGTCATCGTGCCGAGCGGCGTAAGCGCTCGGCGCAATTGCGGCTGACGTAGACTGAAAAGGAAATATGACTGATCCTTGCGCGGATCGACGCCTTTGCGCAGGACGGCGTAGGTAGCTGCGGCGTCCTCACCGCATTTCGCGTCAAGCGACCGTGGCGGCGCGTCTACGTGCTCGATAATCGCATAATGCCCCGTTGCTATGTAATCGCAGCCGAGCGCCCTGGCTTTGCTCCAGAGATTGCCAAACTTGAGTTTTTCGTTGCACATAACGCACGGGTTCGGCGTTCGGCCGGCCTGGTATTCGCTGGCGAAATAATCGATCACGACGCGCTCGAACTGATCGGCCTCGTCGACCACGTAATGGGGAATGCCGAGCGCATGCGCTACGCTGCGCGCATCCGCGACCGCCTGTGGCCCGCAGCATTTGTCCTCCGCTCGCGATATACAATCCTGCGGCCAGACCTTCATCGTCACACCGATCACTTCATAGCGCTGCTCCCGCAGCAAATATCCGGCGACGCTGGAGTCCACTCCACCGCTCATGCCAAGCAAAACACGCTGGTCGTTTGGATTCATTCGAGCGAGAAACTTCGATCAAGCGCCGGTTGAGTCAATCAGGTGTGGTAGGGACGCCGCGGGCGTCCGGTCGGCGCAGCGCCGACCCTACTCTTTCATGGACGGCTAAAGCTTTACCGCTCGGCTCACGAACGGACTCCCGCGCAGCGTAAATCGCCACGGAAGATGTGCAGAGCGGCTGATCCCGACGCGTTTGTCCGCGACAACATCGGAAGTCGCTCGTGTGTTGTAGACGAAGCAGTGGCGCGGATCGGAGCAGAGATCCATTTCATGATCTCGGCCGGTGATGGCGAGCGCCTGTGTGATTTTGCCTGGACCCGAGCAAAGCTGACGGAGATCGTCAACACCACGGCGTCGCTTCATCAGTTCGACGCCCTGCCGCGGCTCAAGCGCTCGAATCAAAACAAAGCCGTTGGCATTGCCTTTCACCAGCACGTTCAACATCCAGTGAACGCCGTAGTTGAAATAGACGTACGCCGCTCCCGCTTTGTTGCGTTCGATAAAGCTGCGCGCGCTCGGCCGCGTAAAAGTGTGCGCGGCCTCATCATCAGTTGCTGCATACGCTTCCACTTCGACGACGACCCCCGAACATTCGCCCCAAATCAGTTCAGTGCCGATAAGTTCGCGCGCACATGTAAGCGGATCCCGTCGGAAAAAAGAGCCTCGAATGATCTTTTCCATCACTCCTCTGCCGCAACCGCTGATTTCAATGTTCGCTCACATATGTGATCAAACATTGAAATGACGCCAGCCTGGCGATTTCCTGGTGCTGGGTCACGCTTGAAAAACGAACCGCCGTCACTTGATCCGCGATCGTTGCATTTCGCCCCTCATTTCATTTTTTTGATCACGTATGAGCAGAAATTGAAATCGGGCCGACCAATGATGAACAAGATCGCGTGTATACATTTGTGCGTCTTTTTCGACCCCGAGGCTATCTGAAACACGTTAAGCCGATGGCTTGTAGTAAAGGGGAATTTTGACGTTGGAGTCCACGGGTTGGCCATTTCGGAACGCGGGAATGAATTTTGCGCCGGTGAAATCGGATGACGCTGCGTCGCCGAAACCTAGCAGCGGCGGCTCCTCGGATAAGACCTGCAAGTTCGTCAAATTCCCTTTCGCATCGACGTTCAGCGCGAGCTCCACAACGCCAGTGACCGCCACTGTGCTGCCCGTATCCGGATAATGCAGACCCGTAAATTTTGAGTCCTGTCCAACGTACGGTTGCGGATCAATGAAATCGGTTTCCTTATCCAGTTCCGCCAATTGCTGATTAGCGAAAATCCGCAGCCGCGGTTTGCCGTTCACCACCGCAAATTTCACTGTCCCATAAAAAATGGCGATGACTGGCTGGTGATTGTGAATCGCCGGGATGAACTTCGCAGTGGCCAAACGCTTGAGTAATTCCTGCTCCAGCAGCTCAGATCCTTTTGTACCGCGATAGGCGCCGCTACGAACGATCTCCCCACTCGGCGCAACGAGACAGGAAAACATTACGGCAGCTTCCTTCTGACCCTTCTTGATTAGATCGGCGGTGTCTATCGTGTTGATCAGCGAATTTGGCGCCGTTCCGATCAAAGCTGGCCGAAGCTCTGGCAGCTTTGGTCCCGGGGAGGGCGACGGTGATCCGGGTTTTGGCGTCTGCGCTAAGGCCAGATCAGCACTCAGCAACAAACCAACAAGGCAAAAAATCCGAAGTCGCATGGCGAAATAGGCAAGCGAAAGCGCTTCTTTTTGCAAGGGCGAACTGTAAAATCACGCCGCGATCCCCAGCGGCGTTATCGCGCCGATCCTTTGCACAATTTTGTGTCGCCGGAAATAATCGATGACGGCATCACGTGTTTGCACGGGGTGCAAAACGCAATTCGACTCCGGCCTTTCAAGCAACGCTCGCAATTTCATGAAATGATGGCCACCGCTGCGCGCATCGAAGCTGTTGACCGCGATTACGTATCTCTTATCGCGCTCCAGTTGATGTCCATCTGGAAATGCCATTGAGGTAATGCGGCGATCGGGACCATGACCCTCAACTCTTACTGCGATCCCTAACAAACTTCGTGTCTCATGGCTGGCATACACTTCTTCCATCACGCTTCTTATTTCATCAGCGGAGAGCGTGGCGGTGACGATGAGGTTTTCGTAGGGAATGATATTCCAAACGTCATTTATAGTCGTTAGGCCTGCAGCCAGCTTAGCGTTTTCATCGAAAACGCCATGCATGACGGCATCGATCGTAATGTTTCGTTCCGCCAATGCCTCCGTAATCGCGCCGCCGATCAGCTTCTCGATTTCACTCGGGTGACCTCGCCGGCCGCGAGCGCGTAACGTCTCGCTCAACTCGCCGATAGGTTGTGCGAGCGACGACTCCGATTCCGCAAGTTGCGATGCTGCTCTTGAAAGGACAACTCGATCTGGATCGAAACGATTATCCATTAGCTCACAGGTCGCTTCACGACGTAGCAACTTTTTCGAATTTCGATCAAACAACATGTCTACGCGGCCCACGTGAATTCCGAAGTGATCCGCTTGCGTGAAAAGCACGCCATTCGTCAGGCGACTTGGAATCGCCTGATGAGTATGCCCTGCTATGAAAGCCGCGACGCCCGGGAACTCGGAAGTTAACGCCATCACCGTGTTCGCAAAGTCATCGCCACCCGTGCGCGGCTTCAATCCCATGTGGCCTGTGAGCACAATCGCGTCCGCGCCTTGGCTATTGGCTTTGACGATTGCGCGACGGACAGACTCAACCGGATGTTCAAAATCGATTCCGACCGTAAACTCCCGCGGAAGCCAGAACGACATGCCCGGCGTTGTGATTCCGATAATAGCAATCTTGATGCCCTCGGTTTCCTTAACGATGAACGGCTGAATTTTTGCGAATGGATGTTGCGAATCGGAAGATGAGCCAGCCGGCTTTCCGTCCAACGCGGTGTTCGCGCCGAGCACCGGCATTTCGGATTTTTGCACTGCGTTAGTAAACGGCTCGATTCCCCAATCGAACTCGTGATTGCCAATTACCCATGCGTCGTATTTGAGGTGATTGAAAAGATCGATCATCAGTTCGCCCTTGTTTCGGAGGCTCACCTCTGTGCCTTGATAGACGTCGCCGATATCGACCAGGATCGAATTCGGATTTTGCCGCCGCCATCGGCGAATCTGCGTAACGCAACGCGCCAAACCGCCGCGATCAGCAGTTCCGTAATAATCAGATGTCGGCAAAATATGACCATGCAAATCTGTCGTGTGCAGGATCGAGATGCAGACTGTGTCCGGTTCAAGCGCGGCAGCGGCACTGGCCAGCGTCGGAAAAGCACCGACTAATCCCGCCCGACCGGCGAGTTTCAAGAAATCGCGCCGGGTCCAGGATCTGTATGGGAGAGACATTGCGGGGTGAACTCTGCCGAGCAGGCTAACCGCAAATGAATCTCTGTTTCAATGGAAAAGGAGAACATCGCCACTCGCTGGCGCTTGATCGTTCAGCTACCAGGCATAACTGTCTGCGTTACAATTCTTTTTATATGCTCAACGAAGATTCCATTGCCGAACTAAAACAGAACCTCAGAGGAAAACTCATCCAGCCGGGCGACGCTGATTACGACGAAGCCCGCAAGGTCTACAACGCGATGATCCATAAAAAGCCGCGGTTAATCGCGCGGTGCGCGGACGTCGCTGACGTAATCCGCTGCGTAAATTTCGCGCGTGAAAACGATCTGCTTGTTTCCATCCGAGGCGGCGGTCACAACGCAGGCGGTTTGGGAGTTTGCGATGACGGTCTGGTCATCGATCTCACGCCAATCAAATACACGCGAGTCGATCCCGCAGCTCGCACCGTCACAGCAGGCGGGGGATGCGTCTGGGGCGACGTTGATCATGCCACGCATACGTTTGGACTCGCGACGCCAAGCGGGATCATTTCCACCACTGGAGTTGGTGGACTAACGCTGGGCGGTGGCGTCGGACATCTCACGCGCAAATGCGGGTTGAGCATCGATAATTTGCTCTCAGCCGATGTCGTCCTGGCGAATGGCAAATGTGTGAAGGCCAGCGCCGACGAAAATCCCGATCTATTTTGGGCGCTTCGCGGCGGCGGCGGTAATTTTGGCGTTGTCACCTCGTTCACGTTCAAGTTGCATCCGATCGATACGCTCTATGCCGGTCCGATGCTCTACGAGCTGAGCAAGGCAGCGGACGTAATGAAATGGTATCGCGATCTGATTCCATCGGCGCCCGATGATCTGAATGGTTTCTTCGCGTTTCTTACGGTCCCGCCAGCTCCGCCGTTCCCCGAACATCTGCACAGGAAAAAAATGTGCGGCGTGGTTTGGACATACGCGGGACCACAGGAGAAAGCAGAAGAAACATTCAAGCCGATCCGGGCATTCAAAAAACCTGCACTGGATTTTGTGGGGCCGCTGCCGCAGCCGGCGTTGCAAAGCATGTTCGACGCGCTTTATCCGCCGGGCTTGCAATGGTACTGGCGCGCGGATTTCCTAAACGAAATAAGCGACGACGCGATACCGCAGCACATTCGTTTCGGTGAAGCGCTTCCGACGATGCATTCTACGATGCATATGTATCCGATTAACGGCGCCGCAGCACACGTAGACAAAAATGATACGGCGTGGAATTATCGCGATGCGATGTGGGCCCAGGTCATCGTCGGCGTGGATCCTGATCCAGCGAACAAGGAGAAAATCGTTTCGTGGACGAAGAGTTATTACGATGCGGTGCATCCATTTTCCGCGGGCGGAGCGTACGTAAATTTCCTCATGGGCGACGAAGGCGAGGAACGCGTGAAGAAAACCTACGGCGGCAATTACGAACGCTTGGCCGCGATCAAAAAGAAATACGATCCCGACAATTTCTTCCGCGTGAATCAAAATATTAAGCCAAGCTAATCTATCGCAATGTGGGAGGGATCTTAGTGTCCCGACGATCCCAGCGGTCACTGATGCGGTAATTGATTTCCCTGATTGCGTCTCATTAACACCCGGCTTCAGCCGGGTGTTGCTACCGATGCAGCCAATGAGCCGTTTTAACGGTTTTTCGTCGCATGCAAACCGTTGAAACGGTTTGTTCTTTATTGTGTCGGTTGCACCGGGCTAAAGCCCGGTGTTAATAAGAACAGTCTCGAAATTTCGATACCTACGCTGGAAAAAGCTAATGACTGCAGACGAAATAAAATCATTGCAAGCGCCGCTGAAAGCGCGGTATCGCGAGCGTCCTGAGACGGCATTGGTCACACTGACGGCCGAGGGTCGAGTCGGCGAAAACATGACGTGCAAGATTGAAACCGGAAAGGCACGCGTCGAAGCCGGTCTTCACCCGGCGACCGGCGGCGATGGGCAGAGCGCGTGTTCTGCGGACATGTTGCTCGAAGCGCTGGTCGGATGCGCAGGCGTTACATTGAGCGCAGTCGCAACCGCTCTGGGCATTCCGTTACGTCACGCAGTGATTCGCGCGGAAGGCGATCTCGATTTTCGCGGAACACTTGGCGTTTCGAAAGATACGCCCGTCGGCTTCAAGCAAATTCGATTGAACATCGACTTGGATACCGATGCGAGCGAGGAACAGATCGCGACGCTATTGCGTCTCACCGAACGCTACTGCGTTGTTTATCAAACCTTGAGTAAACCTGCCGAGATCAGCGTTTTGCACCGCGCAATATCTCGCTAGAATCTGCGCCATGCCGTTGTACATGGACATTCATAATCTCGACGATGGGACAACCCCGGAAGACGTCGGCAAGGCGCACGAGAAGGACACGGAGATCCAGGAGAAATATGGCGTCAAGTTCAGTAAATACTGGGTCAACGAAAGTGGTAAGAAAGTGTTTTGTCTCGCTCACGCGCCGAATGCCGAGGCGGCAGAGCAAGTGCATCGTGAAGCCCACGGAATGATGCCCGAGAAGATTATCGAAGTTCAACCTGAGCTCGCAGAAGGATTTCTAGGCGGCGTTGAAACAAACGCGGCCGGAGCGGCCATCTTCCCCGGTGGCGGAGCGGATGGGCGCGATCCCGGAATTCGGACGGTCCTGTTTACCGACGTTGTAAATTCGACAACATTAACTCAATCGCTTGGCGACGAAGCAGCGCTCGCAATCCTTGGCGTGCACGACATTGTCGTCCGTGATGCCTTGTCTGCATTAGGCGGTCGCGAAATAAAGCATACTGGCGACGGCATCATGGCGTCATTTGTCTCGGCAGCGGGCGCGGTTCGCTGCGCGATTCAGATCCAGCGCGAATTGAACAAGCATGCGCAGGCAAATCCCGAACGATGTTTGAAGGTGCGGGTTGGCGCGGCAGTGGGCGAACCCGTCGAGCAAAATAACGATCTCTTTGGATCGACAGTTCAACTCGCTGCCCGTCTCTGTGATCACGCGCAGCCGGAACAAATCCTTGTCTCGAACGCAATTGCCGAATTATGCCTCGGCAAAGGACTTTTGTTTGAGGACATCGGAGAACTGAGTCTCAAAGGTTTCAACTCTCCAGTGCGCGCTCACGCCGCGCCGTGGCGACAGTGATTATCCCGCGATTCTGCATATTCTGCACATTCTGTCGAATATCCCATGCAACTCGAAGGAATTGACCATGTAGCCATGGGCGTGCGCGATATTGGGCGATCGGCCAAATGGTACATCGAAATTCTCGGGTTCGAGCGGCTTCACGATGGTATGTGGAACGGGGTGCCAACTTTCATTGGCAAAGGCAATACCGGGCTTGCCTTGTTCCCTGCCAACCAGGAGCCGAAGACGTCTGCGCAGCGCGAGATTCGAATGCTTCATCTCGCGTTTCGCGCGAACAGAGAAAATTTTCTCGGTGCACAGCGCGAACTCAAGAAGCACGGAATCAAATTCGAATTCCAGGATCACGAAATCGCGCACTCGATTTATTTTCGCGACCCCGACGGCCACCAGTTGGAGATTACGACCTACGAGGTGGATTAGCGGAGTCCAACATTCCCGCTCTTGTCATGTCGAGCGAAGTCGAGACATCTCTCGAAATTACTGGGTTCCGTGACGCTAAGGGAATTAGTTAGAGATTCCTCGACTTCGCTCGGAATGACAGACGAAAGGAAGCGAACCGTGCATTTCACACCGCGCAATCGAGATAGTTCGTCTGTTTGTTCCGGCTGCGACAGAAAAGCGGTCCGTCGCAGGATCAATAAGTGGGTTTGGACATCTGCTAATTATCTGGTAGCGGAGAATCGAAAATCTGGGAAGGGTAACCGCCACAATATGAATACAATCACGCTTAAGCCATTCGCTCTTTGTTTCGCCATTGTCGGGCTGGGACAAATCGCTTTCGCACAAAGCGATTTGAAGCTGCCGGACGTCAGCCAGGCTGCCGAGGTCAAACAGCGCCTTGCATTGACGGATATCACGGTCAATTACCATCGCCCATTGGTGAACGGGCGAAAAATTTGGGGCGGACTCGTTCCTTACGGCAAAGTCTGGCGGGCGGGCGCTAACGAGAACACGACGATTGAATTCAGCGATGATGTTTCGGTGGAAGGAAAGCCGCTTGCCAAAGGAGTTTATGGTTTGCATATGATTCCGAACCAGGATTCGTGCACGGTTATCTTTTCGAAAACAAACACCGGCTGGGGAAGCTACAGTTACGACCAGAAGGACGACGCGTTGCGTGTCGATGTGAAACCGAAAACGCTGCCTCAGTCAGAAGAGGCACTGGAATTCGAGTTTGAAGATTTGAAACCAACTTCGACGGCGGTAACGCTGAAGTGGGAGAAACTGGGTATCCCTTTCACCGTCTCCGTGAACGATGCGGAGCAGACGTTGCAGAATATTCGAGCCCAAATGAAAGGCGCAGGCCAGTTTGCCTGGCAAGCTCCGGACCAGGCAGCGCAATTTTGCTTAACCCGAAAGATCAATCTCGACGAAGCGTTGAAGTGGGCGGACGCCTCGATTCAGAACGAGGAAAGGTTCGAAAATCTCAGCACTAAAGCGGATATCCTCAAGGCGCTGAATCGTCAGGAAGAAGCGAAGACCACCTGGAATAAGGCGCTCGAGAAGGCCAAAGCGCCCGACCTCTACACGTATGGCCGACAGCTGCAGAATCAGAAGAAGGGTCCTGAAGCGATGGAGATCTTCAAAGAGGTCACCAAACGGTTTCCGAACGGAGTGTTCGGATATCTGGCTCAGGCCCGCATCAAGTCCACAGCTGGTGATTTCACCGGCGCGCTGAGCGATGCGAAACAGGCACAAGCTGCCGCTCCCAGTGAGGGGCAGAAGCAGGCTATCCAGGGGCTCATCGATCGGCTTCAGGCGAAGCAGGATATCAACAAGTAACGCGGGCTATCTCGGACTGGGGACGATAGCCTCGATGGGACGCTCACCTGACAGCGCGCCGTCACGCGCGACGCACGATAGCAGCGCACGATCGGTAGTCAGAGACCGCCGTTACAAAAAGCGTTGTGGGTTGGCGGCCGTCGCATTCGCAATGCTCGCCGCCGGCACGGCTCGTTCGGCGGAGGCACCGCCGTTGTTGTCTTCAGAACAGATGAGCGCCAGCGAGATTCAGCTGGCACTGCAAAAGCTGAATGTACTTGGCCGCGTTCTTTACATCGCTGCGCATCCGGACGACGAAAACACAAATCTCATGGCGTTCTGGGCGAACGGGTCGCTTTACGATGCGGCTTATCTTTCGGTTACGCGCGGCGACGGCGGTCAGAATATACTGGGGCCAGAACTAGGGGAGCGCCTCGGCGTCATTCGAACAGAGGAATTACTCGATGCGCGACGCATCGATCACGCCACGCAATTTTTTACACGAGCGCTCGATTTCGGGTTTTCGAAGACGGCTGACGAAACGCTGCACATCTGGAATCACGACAAAATTCTTGCCGATGTCGTGTGGGTCATCCGCAATTTCCGGCCGGATGTGATCGTGACGCGGTTCAGTCC
>JBKOYE010000195.1:0-5139 GCA_046725275.1 Verrucomicrobiota bacterium | reverse complement strand
GCTGATTGACTTCGTGGGCGATGGATGCTGTCAACTCACCCATGGTCGTCAGCCTGGAGACCCGAGCAAGCTCCACTTGAGTTGTGTACAGCGTTTGTTGGGCCTCTTGAAGCCTTTCTTGCGCACGCTTTTGCGCGGTTAAATCGAGCACGAAGGCGAGGCCTTCGTGCCCGCTGCCTTCGAAGAATGCGCCGCCGACCAGGGCGGGGACTCGGCTGCCGTCTTTCCGGAAATACTCCTTCTCGAACGGTTGGAAGATCCCGGACGCCTTTAGATTAGCTACTGCCCGTTCGGCGCAGCCACGCCATTCGGGTGGGGTCAGATCCGTCCAGCGCACGCGACCGGAGTCGAGGTCTTCCCGGTCGTATTGCACCATTCGGAGAAATGCATCGTTGGCCCCAGTGATTGCACCTTCGAGGTTCCACGTGACAATTCCCACAACATTGGCCTCGACCAGACGCCGGATCTTCGCTTCCAGCCCTCTTGCCAATTCACGGACTTCTGCTTCCGCCTTTTCGCGCTCGGCGACTTGGATTTTGAGATCCTCTATGTGTACCAGGGCTTGATACGCCGAAGACGCAAATTTCCGTAGAGCGGCCATGACCCGGTCATCTTCTGCGTCGAACTTGCGACGATCACTGTGCATGATCGCCCAGATCGTTCCCACTGCTTGGCCAGCGACGTAAAACGGGACCAGCAGGCATTCTTCGGCTGCCGGAATGACTGGCATCAAATAGGGATAACGCCGTTCGAAATGTCTGAACAGGAGGGTACGATTCTGATCGAGCACGTCTCCGCAGGGGCCGAAGTTCCGCGGGGTACCGCCTCCGACATGGGGATTCCACAGGCCGGCGATGGCGGGCCAATAAAACCTTTTGCCGCAAACGTCCGGTTTCTTGCCATCTATCGTCAGCAGGCTAAGGCCGGCGGAGTCACACTGGGTGATGTCCAGAATGGTTTCAGCCAACCTTTGAAAAATGCTGCTTGGTGAATCGGCGAGCGCGCTCATTAGTCCCACGAGCGCGCGGTTCTCCTTTTCATAATCAGGAGGACGCGATGGTCGGCGCTGCAGCTTCTCCGTGCAGAGGATCGACTCTAGCGGCGCCCCCGCTTCCGGAATTGAATCTTCCAATGGGATGTTCGCTCGTGACATCGAAGCTGAACTCATACTTCTACCCTCCACCGCCATTGGGTATGCGTCAAAGTCTGAACAGACAGAAACGCGTGCCCGCCAACCGCGAATGGAATCGGAAATCCGTCCGCGGCAAGATTCGTTAGGCGCAAACGGAATAAACTGTAAGCTTTACTTTTCTCACTTCTGGCGATTCAATCGCGGGCAAGCCCGGAATGATCTGGTCTCGCACGTGACTCCTCAACAACCTGGGGCTTATATGCGACGCCGCTGCGAAAGCTTATGGCGCCTAGGGGTAGAAACCGTGGTTATAGGTAGATGGGTGTAATGGAGCAGTCTAGTTAATATGGTTTCGTCGCTGCTGTTCAGGTTCACATGATAGCGTCAAAACAAATATCCGCCGACGAAGCTTCATTCGACATCCGCCGCACAGGGCATCGGCTAAGCCTCAACTTATGGCGTCACTCTTGTTGTCCACCAAAATTCTATCACCGAGTTGATCATTTCCTCAGATTCTCTTCATGTTTTCTTGGTTACGTTTCGGTTGTTCGTAGGGCCGACTGAATGCTTTTGAACAACTGTTCGTCACTAAAAGGTTTGTCTAAGAATGCAACGGCTCTGGCTAGCATTGCCTGGCGGCGAGATTCTTTGTTCCCGTAAGCACTAATGAAAATGATCGGGATGGACCAGCCCTCGGCAGTGAGATGCCTTTGGAGTTGTAAACCGTTCATGCCCGGCATGTGTACATCAACCACGAGACAGGACGTTTCGTTAAGTTGGCCAGATTTCAAGAAAGTCTCGGTAGATTCAAAACCCGCCGCTCGATAGCCAAAAGACTCGATGAGCAGTTTTGTGGTCCTGCGAACGGACTCATCATCATCAACGACGGAGATATGTTTCGGAGCCATTGCTTCTATGGTATGACAATGCCCTTGGATGAAAACCAATTTGGTTTACCAAGCGTTCGTGTTCACGCTCGGGTATGCCATGCCTTGCAGATCCAACAAACGCGCGGCCGCCTTCACCAGCCAGCAGCACATTCCCACAATCAGCACAACGCGCTACCAATCCAGGCCCGCCCAGAGGTACAGATGTGCCCGAGCAAAGGCCCTTGTAACATCACGTAGATGTCATAGGTGTTGCGGAGTCGCTTGCAAAGTTTTTCGACGAGCGCGGTCTTGCCTGAGCCAACTGGTCCGGTTCATGTTTGCTTCCCGTTTTAGGTTCGATTCCATTTCAAGCACTTCAGCGAGGAGCATGGGCTTCCCCGACAGCCACAGTTGGCGGAGCACCTGTCTTCTTCACAAAGAAGACGAGAAGTGTTGCGGGTTGCGTCGTACTCGCGTTGCGACTCTCCACGTGTACATCCGTTGGGGATTCGTAAAAGACTTCGCCAGCGTGAACTGTCCGGGGTTTACCACCCATCAGTTGAGTAATGATGCTTCCCTCTAGCACATACGCAAAGACATCTGCGTTATGTCGATGCGCCGGAACGACCTCGCCCGGAGAGAAAACGACTCTTTCGACTAGGCCTTCTTTTCCAGGCACATCGGGAAGATCTTTGGTCATCAGAGGCGTCTCTTTTGCGACCTGGGAATTTGCGCTGCTACCCGTGAGCACATTTGTACTGCGAAGCGCGAGTAATAGAAACATCAAGATCTTGCACGTGTTGTTCATTTCTTCTCCTCCCTCTCACTTGAAAACCGTCACAATCTCGGTTGTCAGGCTGCGATGCTCAGCACAATCTTGCCGCGCTTGTGCGGTGCACCTCCAAGCATTTCGTGCGCAATGCGAGCTTCTTCCAGCGGGAGCACAGTTCCTACGTTCGGAACTAGTTTTCCGCTATCGAACAATTCTGTGATCTTGTTCAGCCGCGCTGTAGTGACATCCACGTAAAAGTACGCTGCTCGAACGCCATAACATTTTTGTGTTGTCTCGGGAACAGGTGACACGACAGAGACGAGAATCCCACCTGGCTTCAGGACTCGAAGAGACCGCTGCTGCGCGTCTCCTCCAACCGTATCGATGACAACGTCAAATCCAGTCATCGACTCCTCGAATCGCTCCTTGTTATAGTCCACAGCCTTTTCAGCACCCAGACTTCGTACGTAGTCCAGATCGGCGGAAGCGGCGGTCGCGACTGCGTGAAGGCCAGCCTGGCTGGCTAGTTGTACGGCGTACGCGCCAACATTGCCTGCGGCCCCAAGGATGAGTACCGTCTGCCCGGCCGTTACCTGGGCATACTCGAAGAGCATCTGCCAAGCCGTGACCGTTACAACTGGAGCCGAGGCCGCCTCGATGAAGTTCAAGGTTTTTGGTTTTTTCGCCATCATTCGGGCCAAAGGCAGCGCATATTCTGCGTAAGCTCCGGTGAGTTGCTCGTTAGTCGCTCCGTATATTTCGTCGCCAGACTTGAACTCGCGGACTTCCGCTCCGGTGGCTTCGACGATTCCTGATAGCTCGTAACCGAGAATGAGAGGCAAGGGCTCGTGGGGTATCTTGCCCTCACGGACGAGCGCATCCCAATTCCCGACCCCTGCCGCCTTTACGCGAACCAACAGTTGCCCAGCGGCGGCCTCCGGCCGAGGTAGGTCATCGTTTGTGATCACGTTCGGTGGACCGAACCGCAGAATTCGTGCCACTTTCATCTGGTCCTCCTCTAGGGCCTTTTTCAGTCAAGCCAAGCCCGCCCGGATCACCCAAACTCCCGATCCAGAGCCCGCAATTGGATACCGCTGTTCCAGCACCTGATGTGCTGCGTCCCCGTCTGGCCGGAACCATGTACCGGGCCGTAAAAGAATCCATAACGAAGAGCGACTCCTTCCAGACCCTGGGCGCCGAGTGTGCGATTTTCAAGTTGAGTATATGTCCAACGTTGGCTGAGATCGCGGACGACGCGTTGCGTGCAAGCGGATCTGTTTCGTGCGCAAGCCCGGGACCTGGTGCATAGTAGAATCCTGCCGACTGGATGATGTATCTTCGCGCGCCGGCTGCTCGGGCCGCATTCAAGACATTCTGTCCGCCTTCGAGCCTCAATTTACGGTCGCGCTCTGCAACCGCGCGCATCTCGTCTGGTGTGTAGTGTTTCGGCAGGGAAGTAAGCTCGTCGATGACGACCTCCGGGCGCGCTCTCTTTATCGCGGCGTCGACAGCCTGGGCATCGAGTGCGCTCGCAAGGAGTACCTCAGCGCCATCCTCTTTGAGAGTCTGGAGACCTGGTTTGGAACTCGTCATTCCAAAAACGTTATGACGCGCAGATACCAAAGCAGAAATGAGTGGACGCCCAATAGCGCCCGTGGCACCGGCAACAAGCACATTCATATTTCCTCTCCAATCTCGTAGATTAGTACGATGAACGGATCTCCCGCTCAGTTTCGTAATCGATTCAGAAGCTTGTCCAACGTGAATCGGTCAGGCCCCCAGAACGCCAGTAAGAATGCTGCAGCGGCCGCCGAGAAGACCGAATAGTCGAAGGGCGTCTTGATGCCAAGACCTGTGACCATGCCTATAGCAAATGATAAAAGGAGAAGACCGGAGAGGACGGAGGCCATTCCTATTTTGAAGCCTGCGATAAGCAATATCCCAAAGAGTGTCTCCGCGACGGTAGCTGCCCACGCAAACGACACTGTCAATGAACTGGGGAAGAGAGACGTCACCTTTCCCGTGTACTCCACGAAATGAGCGAAATTTCCCCAGGATACGTTCTTTGCTCCATATGGCCCCCACAAGCCAAAACGATCAGCCACAGCGGATAGAAAGGAAGCTCCTAGCGCAAGCCGTGCAAATAGACGGACAATCTCTGTCCCATTCTCTCTGAGTTGCGCAGCTTTTGAATTCATAAGTGCCTCCCCGTTGAGGAATATTGCTTTGTTTTATGCACAGTGAAATATTGTCTGCAGCGGAATCGTCCATCAGACGGCAGTATCGTTTCGGCTCATGCCGACGTAAGCAGCAATCCACGCGCGACGAATGCGGCGAAGCATTGCTGGATACAGAACGCGGCGAAA
>JBKOYE010000118.1:0-2867 GCA_046725275.1 Verrucomicrobiota bacterium | reverse complement strand
GACCCAATGCCCTCTTTAGCAACACCACCGGCCTCCGAAACACCGCCGTCGGTTCAAAAGCGCTCTTTAGCAATACCACCGGCAACTTCAACATCGGAGTGGGCCTTAGCGCAGGCGTCAATGTTACTACAGCCAACAACGTTATCTGTATCGGCGCACAACTCCTGGGTGAGAACGTAAGCAACAGTTGCTACATTGGCAGTATCTTTGGCCAAACCTCTGCCGACGGAACGGCCGTTTTCATTAATTCAAACGGCAAACTTGGCACCGCAACCTCTTCCCGGCGATTCAAAGAGGACATTAAAGCGATGGACAAAACCAGCGAAGCTCTGTTCTCGCTGAAACCAGTTAGCTTTCACTATAAGAAAGAGATTGACCCGGCGAGCACATCTCAGTTCGGACTTGTAGCCGAAGAGGTGGAAAAGGTGAATCCTGACCTCGTGGTGCGGGACAAGGAAGGAAAACCTTACAGCGTTCGCTACGATCAGGTCAACGCGATGCTGCTTAATGAGTTCCTCAAAGAACATCGCAAAGTTGAGGAATTAGAGAAACAAGTTCAGGCGCTTACTGCCGGGCTGCAGAAAGTAAGCGCGCAGATAGAAACGAGCAAACTCGCACCGAAGACGGCTCTGAATAATCGGTAAGCCGTCCAGCTGCTAGCCTTAGTCGCTAAACCACTTTCCAGCGCTGCATGAGGTTTGTCAGCCAGTCTCCCATGTCACGCGAACCAACCGTCTGACGACGACGCAGAGCCACAACAAAAACAGGAAAATGAAAGCTCGCTGCTGCAATCCTGGCATCCCTACATCGGCGACCATTGAAAAAAACAGGGCAAGCATTCCAAGAGCAATGAGAAGCGTTACCCGATAAATCGTTTGCCATCCCGCAGCTCGACGAAACGTCCACGACAACAGCAACACCGCCATGACAGTGGTTGGGAAGAAGACCACGCCAGCTAAAAGGTGCGGTATGGAATCCTTGAACACCCCCGCTAGACATACAAACAGCGCCCCGACCGCCAGTAGACCGATTCCGATGCGTACACTCCGTAATGATTGGTGCACCTGTCGTAGTCCGGCTGCGACTGCGAAAGCGGCCAACCCCAGCACGAAAAACGTGGTGGTCATGAGCCATCCGGAATCTGTCAACGCGTACGCGCTCATGAACATGAATCGCGGATCCAATTCAGGTTCAAGGATGTGAAGGACTGTGAGGACAATCACGTAGTACGCTGCGCAGAGAAACACGACCCGTTCAGTGATTCTGGCAATTCTTACCCTACCGTTTCTGGTCGTGACGCTTTCCGAGCCGGTAACACGAGGTACTCGGTGTCGTCCAAACCAATGTGCAACCAACAGACTCAAGCCGAGTCCCACTCCTGCTCCGGCCACATTCAAGAGCAATTCAGTCTTCGGCCTCTTGCACTTTTCTTTGGCAAGTTTGGCGACGTGATCGGCAAGCTCGCCACGATCACGCTTCGCTACCAAATCATCGAGGAAAGCCAATTTCGCATCTGGCACCGACGTCATCAATATCTCATACACTCGCAACGCTCCTTCAACTCCCGCTATGTATGCGCCAGTGTCATTTCTGAGACGCTCAGGATGTTCCAACTTGAACGCTGCAGCAGAGAATATGATTTGTTGGTTCACTTCGGCTGAGTAACGATATTGATTTGTTACGCCCGAGCTGAGCAGGCCAACGCAAGATTTGAAGCGAATATCAGGAACTTCGATAATCCAATTCAGCAACCACTGCCTGTTCGCGGGAGCGTCCTTAGCCAAAGGATCTCGTTCGAGCGAGCGTGCGATGTTTATTGCTTTCGCTCGTTCCTCAGCTGTCGAAAGTCCGCGCCCTAGGGTACAATGAATTTGGAGCGCGCAAATCAAAAACAGGCCGATAACGGGAACGGCCTCGCGACGAAGCTCCATTGTTCACCTCCAAATTCTGTCGCTTAACGAGAAAGAGATAAGCCACAGGTGGGGGTGGTGGCAAGCAACGCGTTGCGAGTTAACTGTTCACAGGTGTATCGTTTTCTTAGGTGAGAGTTGTTTGGCTGATATGACGCCGTCGAAATCGCGTTACGATGTGGTAATTCTGGGCGCAGGCCATAATGGTCTTGTGGCAGCGAGCTACCTAGGGCGCGCCGGGTTGAGCGTTCTGCTTCTTGAAAAAAACAATTACGTCGGGGGCGCTACGACGTCGCAGAAAGTATTTCCCGACTACGATGCGCAACTATCGCGATATTCTTACCTGGTCAGTTTGTTCCCGGAAAAAATCATTCGAGATCTCGGATTGAATCTAGAGCTGCGCCGACGCGCGATCGCGTCGTTCACGCCTTATCTCAACCACGGGCAGCCCGATGGTCTACTCTTAAGCAACATGGACGACGAAGTCAGTCGCCAGTCGATGTTCGAACTAACCGGGAACAAGACGGAATTCGAACAGATGAAGGCGTTCTACAACCTCTCGCGCATTTTTGCCGAGAAGGTATGGGACACGATGTTGGAGCCCTTACTGGCGAAAGATGAGTTTCGACGCCGTTTTGATTCCGATGCTCTTTCTCGCGAGGCTTGGCGCAGTTTGGTGGAGGAACCACTCGGGACCGCGATCGAGCGGTATTTGAAGAATGATCTGGTGCGCGGTCTTGTTTTCACAGACGCAAAGATTGGTGTTCTGACGCATCCGCACGATCTGTCGCTTTTGCAGAATCGTTGTTTCATCTATCATCTTATCGGCAATAAGACGGGCGAATGGAAGGTGCCGGTCGGCGGCATGGGTGCGGTCGTACGCGAGTTGGAGCAAGCGGCACGAAAGACTGGTACGGAAATATTGACCAATATCGACCTTCGCGCGCTCGGCCTGAC
>JBKOYE010000010.1:0-9466 GCA_046725275.1 Verrucomicrobiota bacterium | reverse complement strand
GTTCAACATCTACCAGAGCATTTTTGGGCTGAAATTTGAAAAGATCGCCGCGCCTTACAAATGGATCGCCGATCTCCAGCTTTATCTCGTCACCGATTCGGCCACGGGTGAGCCGCTCGGGATGTTCTATCTCGACATGTTTCCTCGTGAAGGAAAATTCAATCACTTCGCGCAATTCGACATTATCAGCGGCAAACTTTTGCCGAACGGCAAATATCAGCGGCCGACCGTCGCCTTGTTGTGCAATTTCCCGCCGGCTGCTGGCGATGCGCCCTCATTAATGACGCATCAGGACGTCGAAACGCTTTTCCACGAATTTGGACATGCTCTGCATTCCATTGTCACTCGCGCCAAGTACGGCCGCTTCGCGGGAACCCATGTGCCAGGTGATTTTGTGGAAGCGCCGTCGCAAATGTTGCAAAATTGGGTGTGGGACAAGAAAGTGCTCGACACGTTTGCGGCCAATTACCGCGATCCGTCAAAAAAGATTCCAGCAGATATCGTCAAAAAGCTGAATGACGCCAAGCTGGCAAACGCCGGCGTTTTTTATCGACGCCAGTTCGCATTCGCGTCACTCGATCTCGCCCTGCACGATCCGCATCCCGAAGAGATGCCGTATGATTCCGTAGCGATATCGAACCCGATCTTGCAAAAAGTTTTCCTGCCGATAGATCCAACCACAACGTTCGTCTCCTACTTTGGTCACCTGAACGGCTACGATGCCGGTTACTACGGCTACGCCTGGGCGGACGCGATCGCCGCCGACATGGCGACCGTGTTTGAAAAAGCTAAAGACGGTTATCTCGATAAACAAGCTGGAATGAAATTGCGCCGCGAAATTTACGAGCCCGGCGACTCACGCGACGTGAACGAGTCCATTGAAAAATTCCTGGGGCGCAAACAATCAATTGAACCGTTTTTAAAGAAGATCGGCATTGGGACGCAGGAGAAAAAGAAAGCGCCAGCCGGACCATCACACGAAAGCAGATAAGGTTACTCTGTTATCCTGAACGAAGTGAGGGAGCCCACAAAGTCCGCTGGACAATCGAAAAGACGCTCTCCGGTTTTTGCCAATGAGCACTTCACAGTGGAACCATGCAGAACCTGTTATGTCGAAGGGTATTTGATTGTGATGCCGAGATACGCTGCCGTATCGCTGTCACAAATGGATCCCGAAACTCTCGCCTCGCTCGGGGCAACACTAGCGGCGACGACAGCCGCAATCGAAGCGACTGTTCGGCCACAGCAAGTTTACTGTGCTTTATTCTCAGAGGAGGCACGCGCTATTCACTTTCACCTTTTCCCTCGGACCGAATGGCTAACCGAAAGATATTTTGAGGCACATCCGCGTGAGAAGCAGATATCCGGCCCGCGTTTGATGGATTGGGCACGGCGAACGTTCCAGGAGCGAATTGCTGGGCAGGATAGAGATGCGAAATTGGAGAAGATTCGAACTTGGCTCAGATCGGCGAATCTCCATTAGACATCTGTATCTCTACACGCCTGACTCTGGCGAATTCTATCTCAGATTCAGTTGATGTGTGTTTGAGCGCACGTTCCATAGAGAACTTGGAGGACGAGACGGATGTCACGACCATGGAGTTTATCATGTGATGAGCTGCGCTTGTCGAAGCTATTGCGGCGCAATGCCCTGGCAATTGCAGTTGCGCTGCGCTGAATTAGGTGATTGAATCCCGGTTCGCAGTTCTAAAAATCTGAATGGGCTCGCTGAAAAAACGAAGGAAAGCAAAGATTGCGAAGCATAAGCGCCGCAAGCGCATGAAAGCGCATCGGCATAAGAAGCGGCTGCGTTACAAGCTCTAGGGTTTTCATTAGGATGGCCCGCCAAGGCGCAGCCTTTGGAGTGCGCGGTTTGCCGAAGGCTCGCCGGAAAGATAAGCTTAAGCGTGAGCGCGCAGAAGAAGTCTTGGGTTTCCGCCCGCCGCGAAATCATCTTTGTGGTTAGCTTTTTCGTCGCGGCAGCTGTTGCGCACGCCCAGGCGCCCAAAGCTTCACCTGCAAAAATTCCTCGCGCACATGCCGGAAAACCAGTCGGGCGACAGGATGATTCGGTTAGTTCGAAGCCGTCTCCGGACCTCGCGTTGCGTTCGCAAGGCGCACACAAAGCGGACGCGCTCGCGCGTTTCGTTGAAGGAATGGCGTTCGAGGAAAACGGCGAGATGGAGCGCGCGCTGGAAGCCTATCGAAAAGTGCTCAATGTCGATCCGGGCCAGTCGGAGCTCGCCTCGCGCGTGGCCGGTTTGCTGATACAGCAGGACGATTTTCCACAGGCAATTGATGTGCTAAAGGACGCAATCAAGGCAAACCCAAACAACGCCGAGCCGTATCAGCAACTCGCTTTCATCTACGCGAGGTATCTAAAGAAAACGGACGAGGCGATTGATTACGCCAATCGCGCCATCGCTCTGAATCCAGCAGACGTGGAAGGTTATCAGCGTCTGGTTGAAATCGAACTCGCAGCCGGACAAGAGAGAAGGGCGCTTGGGGCTCTGGATCGGGCGCTCAAAGTTCACAGCACTGATCCAAATTTCTGGATACGCCTCGGCAAACTTTACGTCGCCATTCTGTTCAAGTCCGATTCACAGCCCAAGCCGGACGAATTAAAAAAAACTAACGAGATCTTTAAAAAGGCGGCGGAAAACGCCGGGGACGATCCGGGCATCCTCAAGGACGTAGCCGATTACTACGCGGCATCGCAGCAACTGAAGCAAGCGATCCCTCTTTACCTGCGTGTTCTCGAACTGCAACCGGACGACTCGAACGCGCGAGAGAAACTGGCGACCGGTTTTGTCCTGACAAACCAGAGAGACAAAGCGGTTGAGATGCTCGAGCAAATCATCAAGGAGCATCCCGAAAAGTATCAGCCGTACGATTTACTGGCTCAGGTGCTCGACGAGGAAGCGCGATCGCTCCAGCGCGCGAACCACATCGAGGAAGCCAAAGCGAAATTCGCAAAGGTTGCGGCCAATTACGAACAAAGCCTCTTGATCAATCCGAACCATGCCGGGACATATGTGCGCCTGGCGGAGCTGCTTCTCGGCGCTTTGCGAGACCCCGAACGTGCAGTGAAATTGCTGGCCGAAGCGCGGCGCCGATTTCCCGGCGCGCCGGAGATCGTTTATTACCTCGCGATAGCACAGCGTGAAGCGAAGCAAAGCCAGCAAGCCGTGGCCACCTTCGAGGAAGCGCTGCACGAAGCGCAACTCGAGGAGGACGATGATTTCGTAAACGCGAAGTTTTACTTCAATTATGGAGCGGCTGCCGAACAGGCGGGCTTGTACGACAAGGCGGCGGATTTGCTTCGCAAATCTATTGCACTCGATCCGGCGAACTCGGCCGAGGCGTGTAATTACCTGGGCTACATGTGGGCGGATCACAACATGAACCTGGACGAAGCGGAATTGATGATCAGACGCGCCTTGGAAAGCGAACCAAATAATGCGTCGTATCTGGACAGTCTCGGCTGGGTGGAATTTCGGAAAGGTCAGTTTGATCGAGCTTTGGACGACTTGCTGCGCGCTGCGAAAACCGCAGAGCACGAGGATCCCGTGGTGTTTGAACACATCGGCGACACGTATTTGAAATTGAATCGGACCCAGCAAGCATTGGGAGCCTGGCAAAAAGCGCTGGCGCTTGACCCGAAAAATAAGAATCTCGCGGACAAGATCCAAACCACCAAAAAGACGATCGGGAAGGATTTACCGGAAAAGACCAATCCGACCTAACGAGTGCGTTAACATTTCGACGCCGTTGAGAGATGAAGGACTACCCCACCCCCTGGCAACGCAAGATGATGTGGGTGGCACTGACTGCCTGTTTCGTCGTTGTTCTGGTGGTCATCCTTGCCGCCGTGATCTGGGCCGGCGCCAGCATCATTAGTTTTCTCCAGCCAATTCTGATCCCCGTGGCGATCGCCGCAATTCTTACTTATCTGCTCGACCCGCTGGTGACGAAAATGTCTCGCGGAACGCTGACTCGCACCAAGGCAATCGCGCTGCTCTTCGCAATTGCGTTTTTTGCATTGGGCGGGTTGGCGGCATGGCTCGTTCCGACGATCTCCGTTCAGAGCGCGAATTTTGCCAGGCAAATCCCCTCCTACACCGAACGGGCGCGAGATTACATCGTCGATCTTATCTATCGGTTTGACCAGACATTCGGGTTGCTCGGCGCAGGACAAATGAAATCTGCGTCGAAAAATCTTACCAACTTTCTGATCGGGCCGGGGCCATCTCCTTCTCCCCTCCGACAAGCCACGGCGAGTGCGACCCCAGCGGCGCAAGCTACCGCGCCCGTCACTCAAGTAATTGGCCCGAGTCAACCAAAGCTGAGCAGCGTCGAACGTCAGCGCATTCAAGCGTACGTGGAAAAACAAATGCCAAAGTTGCAGGATGCGCTCCCGACTTTACTCGGAAAACTCTGGGACATTTTGAAGACAAGCATCGGCGGATTTCTCGGCGCTACCGGTTTCTTGCTGAGTCTCATTCTCGTCCCGGTCTATTTGTTCTTTCTGCTCAAAGAAAAACCGCGCATTGAGCAAAGATGGACAAACTACCTGCCGTTGCGCGCGTCGCCGCTGAGGGATGAGGTGGTGGAGGTCCTCTCACAAATCAACTCGTATGTTGTCGCATATTTCCGTGGTCAGCTACTTGTCTGTCTCGTCGATGGCATTCTCATTGGCACGGCTCTCACAATATTCGGACTGAACTTTGCGGCAGTAATCGGTGCAATGGTGGTCGTGCTTACCATGATTCCATACATCGGGATCATCATTTGCTGGGTGCCAGCTGTTCTCATCGCCGCGTTCCAATGGGGCGACTGGATGCATCCGATTGGCGTGACGGTCATTTTTATCGTCGTACAAAATCTGGAAGGGCTCTTCTACGCGCCACGCATCGTGGGGAACTACGTGGGCTTACATCCGATGACCGTGATCGTGTCGATCTTTGTCTGGGGTCTGATCATCGGCGGAGTCATCGGACCGCTGCTTGCCGTGCCGCTTACCGCGACGCTAAAGGTTCTCTTCGGACGTTACGTTTGGGGTCAGCATTTGCGGGAACAACCTCTGCGGATTGAAACGGCTCTCACATCTGAAGAAATCGAGTTGCCGACCCATCGTTAACGTAGCAACCAGCGTGCATGAAAGGCAGAACTGGATCGACGGGCGTCGAGACAACGCACGAATTCCCGGAGAAACCCACACCCGACAGGCATGGAAAAAGCCGGCAATCATTTCCGGACAGGGGATCACTGTTCCGGCGCCAGTTCGGACTGGCTCGTCTGGCCCTAGCAGTCGCAGGTCTGGCAATCGTTTTTTTCCTCGGGGTTTTCTTCGTTGGCTCTGGTTCAAAATTGTATCAGAGCTGGCGTGAAAACCGTTTGTTGGATCGGGCAACTGCACTACTACAAGAGGGAAAGCTTGGCAGGGCAGCGCAAATGGCTCGAGAGCTCCTGGAACGGCATCCGGATTCCATCCCGGCGCTGTCGATCCTGGCAGACACAGCGGAAAGACAAAATCTTGAAGAGGCGGTTTCCTGGCGCGAGCGCATAGCGCGATTGCGCTCAAAAGATCCGGAGAGTCAGCTCAATTTCGCTTCCGCTGCGCTCCGATTTGGAAAGCTCGATGTCGCGCGAGAAGGGCTAACCCGAGTCTCTCCGAGGGATCGGGATAGTGCGGCGTTCCATGTCGTTGCCGGTTGGCTGGCACGCGCGGAAGGGAACGTTGCAGAGCAGGAAGAACAATTCGCCGCCGCGCTAAAGAAAGAACCAAATAACGACTTGTATCAATTTAATCTCGCCGCGCTGCAAATTCGGTCGAAGGACGCAGAAAAGAGCAAGAGCGCGCGCGATACGCTCGAGCGACTCAGCAAAATGGCGCCCTACCGGATTGGCGCGCTACGAGCGTTGTTAAACGCTGCTGTGGACCGCAATGACCTCACCGCCGCAGATAACTTTGCGCAACAACTCCAGATGTCGCCCGATGTTACATTCGGCGATTACCTGCTCTGCCTGAATTTTTACCGTAAACTCGACGACAAAAAATTCCGGCAGCTCCTTGAGAGAGTGAAGCCGTTTGCCGCACGTAATGCATCCGATCTCGCAGCGCTAATCGAGTGGATGAATCAGAACGGACTCGCTGGAGACGTTGTGAAGTGGATCGACAAGTTGCCACCAGCAGAGCTGAGTTCGCCACCTGTGTCGATAGCCGTGGCCGATGCTTACGCCACAGCAAAGAATTGGTCGCGCCTGAAACGCTTCACGCGGGCCGGCAGCTGGGGCGATGCCGACTACCTGCGTCTCGCGTTCCAAGCAATTTCCGTCAGGGGTTTGCGATCCGGCAGCGGGTCGAGCGCAAACTTGGAGTTCGAAAAACTGTGGCAGAGCGCATACGAATTGTCAGAGAAGGACCCGCAACGCGAACTTACGCTCGCACGGCTCGCCACGAAATCGCAACTGGAGAGCCAAGGCGAACAACTCTGGCTCGCCGTCGAAAAAAATCCGTCGATCCGCCGTGAAGCCCTTGACAATCTTCGCCGGATTTATCGCGCGAACAACGAAACTAACAAGCTGTACGAAGTTCTCCAACGGCTTCATGAGATTTCGCCTAACGAGGCGCCGATCACAGCGGACCTCGCGCGGCTGGGACTCGACCTTGAGCAAAACGTGGAAGGGTCACATCAACTCGCCAAAGAGGCGTACGATCGCGCGCCGAACGAGGTCAATTGCGCTGTAACCTACGCGTTTTCGCTTTATCGCCTTGGGAGAAATGCAGAGGCTCTTGCCATCATCCAAAGTTTGTCGCCCGATCAACTGCATGATCCGCACGCAGCCGTTTACGCCGCGTTAGTTCTAATCGAGGGGGGTCAACTGGACGCAGCAAAGGAGCACATCGGCGCCGCCGAAAACGACGATGTTTATCCGGAAGAGAAGAAGCCGCTTGACGAAGCGAAAGCCAGGCTCATCGTTGCGACAGCAGCTCCGGCACCAGCAGTTTCACCAGCTCTACCCGAGCTAAGCCCGAAGCCAACATCGACACCTTGATCGCTATAGCCGCTTCGCTGGGCGAAACGGAGCACCGACGTCATCTGAGGCTGCACACTACATGCGTCTGACGGAGACGCAGCTATAGCGACCCCGCTTTTCGCGCTTGCTCCTCTTTGGCGATCGCCGCGGTCCAATCCGCGATGTCTTGCTCATTCATTTGAACACGCTCTTCCAACCGGGCATCGCGAAATCCCCACTTCTGTACGTCCACCAAATATTGCTGCCGCGAAAGCAGCGTGCCACGACACAACCGTTCTGGCCCGGCATTGTTCGTTTCGCTCCGCATTCGTGTAATCAATCCCTCCATAAGGGCGACCGGGATTCGCGCGCGTTCCCCAGGATAAATATAGCCGAATAAGATCAAATGACTGAGTAGGACCCGCCAATCAGGACCGAATCGGCGAACCAGATGCGGCCAATCCATCTCTGCCGCCCAGCACCGAAGAATGTGCGCAATGTCGGCGCCGTCGAATCGTTCGCGTTCCATTATGTACGCTTTCATCCAGATCATTTCCTCGGGTGCGCAAAGTTTCACGGGCACACTCAGCAGTTCGTTGTCTCGCGCTCGCTTGAACCACGAATCATCGACTTCGCACAATCCGTTACCGGCTCGAAAAATCAGATCAAGCATGTCTCCTTCGTATATGGCTTTGGCTAACCAGTGAGGGAATGTGAATTCAGTTTCGTATCCCGCCCTGGCTAACGCATCGAGCGCGGCCTTCACGTGTTTTGGCCGGATATAGAGATCGAAATCTTTCGTGCTACGCGACACACCTGCATACACCTCCACCACATACGCGCCTCCGATCAGGAATGGAATTTCCGCAGCCTGCAGTACAGCCACTGATTTGCGATGAAACTCATTTGGGCTGCGTTCAGCCTGCATCGCTCGACGTGCCATCGCTGAGTCTGCACTCATCACTCATCATAACGCATTAAAACTGGGTCACGCGTGCATGGGTGGGTGTTAGGGTTGTTTGGAACGTCCATCGGTCGTGGCCGTTTCGTTTCTTAAAGCGATGGCAAAACGAACATTGCGTATCGCCGCGACCGCGGATCTTCATTATGCGAAGCACTCACGCGGAAAGATGCACGATGCGTTTGCCGAGATCTCGCAGAGCGCAGATGTGCTGCTGCTTTGCGGCGATCTCACAGAATACGGGCTTCCCGAAGAAGCGGAGGAACTCGCGGCCGATATTCGCAGCTCGGTGAGAATCCCGTGTATCGGCGTTATCGGGAACCACGATTACGAATCCGGACAGCCGGAAGCAGTCGCGAAGATTCTCGATGACACGGGCGTGACTATGCTCAACGGTGAAGCCGTCGAAATTGCTGGTGTTGGGTTTGCGGGAATCTGCGGATTTGGAGGCGGTTTCGGCCGGCGAATGCTAAACGCATGGGGTGAGCCGCTGATTAAAGCGTTCGTGCAAGAATCGATCAGCCACGCTATTCGCCTGGAGCAGGCGCTAGTGAAGCTGCAGACGGAGCGACGGATCGTGGTTCTGCACTACTCTCCCATTCGGGCCACGCTGCACGGCGAGGATCCGGAGATTTATGCCTTTCTCGGTTCCAGTCGGCTCGAAGAACCCATCAATCGGTTCCGCGTCACTGCAGCCTTCCATGGTCACGCGCATAACGGGATTCTTGACGGGAAAACGTCGACCGGTATTCCCGTTTACAATGTCTCCGCTCCGGCACTGCACAAAACTGGAAAACCGTACCGAATCATCGAGCTGTAGTGCGCCAGGTGATTGCTGCTCACCGTTCAACGTGCAAGACTGATGACGCTTAGCGGGGCAGCTCCTCCGCTGCAACGATTCGCCAGGCCTCAACATCGGCGCGGGACTGCGTAGGTGAAACGCACCGCACGGCTTTAATTCTGTCAAAACTGATCTCGGAAAACGGCACCTTGATCGAAGCGGCCAGTTCACGCCGGGTTGCAGCTGCCATGTTTTTGTAGAGTAAACTCAGGTGCGGCTTCAATTGGTACTGCAATGAATCCTGCGCAGCGTTGCGGATGATCTCATTCATTTGCCGTAGTTCTGCGTTCAATTCGAGTTGGACGAACAGGGTTTTGACGAACTCATCCGATTGTTCAATCCCAACCGGTTTCAGCCGAATGGGTTTGTCTTCGCACGCAGCGTCCGCGAGCGCTATCTCAGTCAAATCGGCCCGATGCATTCCGGCGTGAATCGTCACGTGCGGCTCGAAAACAGGCGCATCGTATTGCCGCGCGAGATCGTTGATGATTCGCTGAAAAAAGCTGTGTGCCGACTCGGAGGGTATAAGCCAGTAAGCAATAACGGTTCGTCTAGCCACGAGGCTGCAAGGATAAACGCTTCAACTCCACTTCTGCAGCTCGACGATGTTGCCTTCAGGGTCTCGCGCATAAACCACACAAAGC
>JBKOYE010000036.1:0-6627 GCA_046725275.1 Verrucomicrobiota bacterium | reverse complement strand
GATAATGGTTTGCTCCTTCTCGATCTCAAAGACTTGCGCGCGATGTTGCAGTACGTCGCTGACAATGCAGACCAATTCAAAACGCAGTATGGAAATATCTCCGCCGCCAGCGCGGGAACGATCCAGCGCAACCTGCTCGCGCTGGAATCGCAGGGAGCAGACAAATTTTTCGGTGAACCCGCGCTTAATCTTGAGGACTTGATTCAGACGCAAAATGGCCGCGGCGTAGTCAACATTCTCGCCGCCGACAAGCTGATGCAAAAGTCGCCGAAAGTTTACGCGACATTTCTACTCTGGATGCTCTCGGAACTGTTCGAGAATCTTCCCGAAATTGGCGACCCAGAAAAACCGAAGCTGGTCTTCTTTTTTGATGAAGCGCATCTGCTCTTCACGGACATCGAGCCAGCAGTTGAACAGAAAATTGAGCAAATGGTGCGACTGATCCGTTCGAAAGGCGTCGGTGTTTATTTCGTCAGCCAGAATCCGCTCGATATTCCTGACGTTGTGCTGGGTCAGCTCGGCAATCGCGTGCAACACGCCTTACGCGCCTTTACTCCGCGCGATCAGAAGGCCGTGAAAGCCGCCGCTGAAACATTTCGGGAAAATCCGAAGCTAAAGATCGAGACCGTACTTACCGAGCTCGCTGTAGGCGAAGCGCTTGTATCGATGCTGGACGAAAATGGCAGCCCCGAAGTTGTGGAGCGCGCGAAAATTGTTCCGCCACGTAGTCAGGTCGGCGCAATCACATCTGATCAGCGGAAGCAAATCATCGATTCATCGGTGCTCGCGGATTACTACGAGAAGGCGATTGATCGTGAATCAGCTTACGAAAAATTGCAGGCGCGAGCAGGGGAGAAAACCCAAAGCGCTGGCGCGCCGCCGGTGACAGGAGATGAGTCGACAACTGAACGACCGCAATCCTCGGTTCTTGCCGAAGCGTTGGGAACTGTGACTGCTGCGTTTCAACCAACGATCGGGCCGCGCGGCGGTGTTCACGATTCGTTTGCTACTTCCATGGCGAAGAGCGCGATGCGCGCCGCGAGCAGCCAACTCGGCCGGCAAATTGCTCGCGGGCTGCTCGGAGGAATTCTCGGCGGCGGGCGACGCAGATAGTTGTGGCGGTGCTATCCGACCGCCGAAGCTGATGTAGCCACGGGCCCTGCCGCCGTCGCTGGACGTCGCACAGCGACGTGGCTACAGAAAATCGCCGGACACGCAAAGCGCATCCGGCGATTTGATTCGTTTTCAGTTTATGGCGTTGGCGCAGGCTTGGCTGCTTCTTTTTTACCACCTTTGCCCGCTTTCACTTCGACCTCTGTGGCGGTCATCGTGTAGGTGACAGTCACTTTCTCGCCGACCTTCAGGTCTCCCGTGACTTTCGTGTTCGCGTCACGATTGATTTCCCAGCGATCTTTCCCCTTCTGGACGGCAATCATCGTGTCGGTCACCTCCAGGACAGGGCCGGTTACTTGATACGTCTTCGCGCCCGCGGCAAAAGCTGTGCTACTGAGCGCCAGACTCGCTGCGGCCAACAAACTGAGTGGCAATTTTGTTTTCATGTGTCGATTAGACTCCTTCGGGTTATTTCTATTCAAGCGCTTTTACGAAGCTGACGCCGGAGAAATTTGGTTCTTAGCCAAATGTCTGTGTCTTATGTGAGCGATGGCCGTCGCTCCGGGATACGATTCACCCCAGACCCGCACAGAACGTGCGATTCTGTAGCGGCGGTCTGCGACCGCCAACATCGGTGACGTGACGGCGTGGCGCTCTAACGTGACAACGTCACTTCATTCTTTTTTTTGTCACGGCTTCGTTGACCCAGGTGACGGTGTCGGGCTTGTTGACCCCTGACACGACCCTTCTTTTCTTTGCGCATCGGGAGACTTGCACTGGACAGTCACGGTAGAACCAGGCGCACACGTGCCGTCAATGGTTGTGCCCGATGTACGTTGCACGATCCAGTAGTGCGTTCCTTCTTGGACAGTCACCTGAGTTTTCGAACATTGACACACCGAGCCCGAGATTGTGAGCGTCTGTCCGAATGCGATGCTGCCCAACATGCATCCGACAACGATTGTGCATGTAAAGATTTTCATTTTCATGCTGCCATTCAATTCCTAAAGGCAGCCTGACTGCAAGCTTTTACTTGGTGCCTTTGTTAGGAAGCGCGCCAATTGCCGCTTTTATGGCGTTCTATCGTCTTTATCCAGTGCCACAGTTTGCTCAGCCTCGTGAGGGATTGGGTGTCGCTGTTGGCGTGGCGCTAGCCGCCGGGCATTCTTTCCTTTGCGCATCGACGCACCTGGACTGGACAGTGACTGTGGCACCTGGCTTTGGCGAGGGACTGATGCTCGTACTTGACGTGCGATTGATGCTCCAACACACCGTGTCGCATTGCAGTGTAATCTGGCTGGAATCAAACGCGACGACCGTCCCCGTAATTTGAAATCCCGGTTTCGGTGTCTGCGTTGGAGTTGCACTAGGGGTACCCGTCGGACCCTCTTTCCTTTGCGCGTCGGTGCATTTGGATTGGACAGCAACTGTGACCCCAGGTGCCGGCGAGGGAGTAATAGTCGTAGACGACGTACGCTTGATGGCCCAAGTTACGCCGTCGCATTGCACGTCAACCTCATTGTCATTGACCGAGCTTACGGTTCCTTGGATTTTTACTGATTGCCCGAACGCCACGGCGCCCAAGATGCCTCCGGCGACGATTACGCATGTGAAGATTTTTGCTTTCATGCTGCCATTGAATTCCCAAAGGCAGCCTGACTGCAAGCTTTTACTTCATCGTTCGTTAGGCCGGAATTCTGGTGTGGTGACTGCTGTGGTTTTTCGTCGACTCGCCGCGGGTTATGGCGCGATCTTTACGCCAACACGCAGGATCAGTGGCCAGATAACTCTTCGTGTTTGCCTGGGATCTCTCCATGCGGCGCGAAGCTTATCGGTTATCTGTTCCAGCGGATCGACTCCCCGGGCGGCGATAAACCGCTGAGTCGAGGACCACGTTCGAAGATAGCCGACGAGGTGCTCGAAATTCCACTGCGCCGTCATTTCGAATTTTGGCGATTCGATCTCGTGAAACGGGAAGGGGAGATCGGCGAAGTGCTCAACGAGCTTGCGCTCCGGCGGCCAGAAAGGGCCGACCACTTCGTAGTAGTATCGATTTACAAGCTCGTCGATCGCCGGTTCGATCGTCAACAAATTGTAAGCCCAAGCAGCGAGAACGCCATCAGGCTTCAGTACTCGCTCCGCTTCCGCATAAAAGCGATCCAGATCGAACCAGTGTAATGCCTGCGCGACCATTATCAGATCAAGCGTCCCAGAATCGATACCGCTGTTTTCTGCGGGCGCGACATGATACTCGACATGGTCAAGCCGCTGGGCATTCGCAATCTGTTTCTCGCTCGCGTCAGTCGCGATCACACGATCGAACACCGATGTTAATCCAACTGCCGCTTGCCCATTTCCCGTGCCGCAATCCCAGGCAAGCTCACGACTCGGCGCAATTCTTTCCAGATAATCGAATAATTCCTGTGGGTAGCCTGGCCGAAATTTCGCGTAATTAGCTGCTTGTCTCGAGAAATGATCCTTGAAACTCATGCGAGCGCCCGCTCTGCAGCGACGGTCTATGACCGCGGAAATCTCGGCTCCTTGGCTACGGCGTGCTCGCCGGGCTCGCTGGCGATGCAGCCGCTTCGATTTTCGTCGCGCTCATCACATAAGTGACGGTTACGGTCGAGCCGACTTTGAGATCGGCTGAACCTTTCGTTGTTACAGGATCGATATCGATTTCAAATCGATCGGCTCCCTTCTCGATAGTAACTTTGCTACCTGTTGCTTCCACCACTGTTCCCGTGATTTGATAAGTCTTCGCGCCAGCAGCGACTACATTTCCGCCGAGGACGAGGCTGAGCGCCGCTAACAAACAAATAATTTTCGGATTCATAGTTTGGCGATAAGCCCGAACAATCCGCCGCGCAAGATTTACAAAGATCTTTGTCATACCAAAATCCGTCCGGTAGCGGATCGATCTTCTGCTTCGGCGGTCTTCTCGACCGCGACGTTCTAGCAAGCTCCGAATCTAAACCCAGGCGTTCGCCGCGGCGAACGCCTCACAACTATTCTTGCGGTGTCGGGATGGCCTTCACACCGACGCGAGCGAGGTATTCGTCCGCTTGAAGCAAGTCATCGCCCGCGCGCTCAATGATCTTCAGCAAATTGTCCATCGACGAAACTTCCTCGAGCTGTTCTGTCAGGAACCACTGCAGGAAATTGATCGTGATGTAGTCGTTCGCCTTTCGCGCGAGTTCGACCAAACCGTTGATCTGATTGGTCACGTGAATCTCCTGATCGAGTGACAGTTTCACTGCATCGCGCGGTACCTTAAATTTTGATTCTGGCGCATCGATGGCCGGGATCACCACGCGCCCACCGGCGTCCACCACGTATTTGATAAACCGCAGCGCGTGGCCTTTTTCTTCCTCCGCTTGTCGGAAAAAATGCTGCGAAAGCTGCGGCAACGCCTCCGCCGCAAAATGCGCCGCGATGGCATAATACTGCAGCGAAGCGCTGAACTCATACCCGATCTGCTCGTTGATCGCGTCAATTACCTTCTGGCTGGTTAACATGACGAACACCTTACCGCGGATTACCCGCCTTCGTCCAGCGACTACGGCGTGGCGGCCACGGATAAATTTCATCAATTCTGCGGAGCTGCGCGCCGCTGGCGTGTTCCATTCGGCCGGTGACCGAATGCTTTTTCCACATGAAATTTTAAGGTCTCAGACTGCGATCTTGGACACCCTGCTAACCGAGTCGATTTTAACTGGTCGCAATATGCGACCACATCCTGGAGCGGCTGATTTTGCGATGATCCTGCGAATATGTCTCGACGCCGGAATTGAAGGGACTAATAAACTGCTTTGTGGCGACCAAGAACAAAGCGGCGAACATTCGAATCCTGACGATTCGTGATCAGAAGGTTGTGCTGGATGTCGATCTTGCACGCGTTTACGGCGTCACGACGAAGCGGCTGAATGAGCAGTTTCGGCGAAATCGGAAGCGATTTCCGAAGGATTTTGCGTTTCAGCTGACGACAGAAGAAGACGACGTCATGCGGTCACGAACTGTGACCGCATCGGCAGATTCAATTATGTGGTCGCAAATTGCGACCACATCGCCAAAGCGCCGACGGAAGACTCATCGCTCATGGGCATTTACCGAACACGGGGCTTTGCAAGCCGCAAACATACGCGGAGTGATCGGGCTATCGCCATGAGCGTTTATGTCATTCGCGCGTTCATCGAGCAGCGCGAAAAGCTCGCGGCGAACGCTGCGATTTTGAAGCGCCTGGCCGAGATCGATAAAACACTCCTCGAACATGACACCGCATTGCGCGACATTTACCAAGAACTTCTGCCGTTGCTCGCGCCGCCGCCAGCACCGCCGCGGCGGCAAATCGGGTTCTCCGCGGGATCGTAAGCCGCGGCTGTAGCCGGAGGCGGTGACTCCGGCAGATCTGCTTACATTTCAAGTCGCGCCGCACGCCTCTCGGTGAGCACACACTTCGTTCGTGAAAAGATTCTATCCGAAATTACGTTGATACTATGAACCACGAACGTTTTTCAACAAAACACGAACGAATTTACATCGACAGAATGAGTCGTCGACTTTTTCTTCGTGCAACTCTGGCAGGCGGAGCGTCGCTTTTGGCAGGTAGAGCGGCGACACTCTTCGCGGCTGAATCGGCGAACGATAATTCCAGTTTCAGCATCGGTGGCGATCTGACGGTCAACCGCCTTGGATTTGGCGCGATGCGTTTAACGGGTGAGGGGATCTGGGGTTGGCCGCTCGATCGCGAGAATGCACTCAAAGTCCTGCGACGCGCGGTCGAGCTCGGCGTCAACTTGATCGACACCGCCGATGCTTACGGACCTGAAACCGACGAATTGCTCATTGCAGAGGCGCTTTATCCTTACCCGAAAGGACTCGTCATTGCGACAAAGGGCGGTAACACCCGGCCTGGCCCCAACCAATGGGTGCCAGACGGCCGGCCTGCATATCTGAAACAATGTGTCGACAAAAGTTTGAAGCGCCTAAAACTCGAACGCATCGATCTTTATCAATTGCATCGCGTCGATCCCAAGGTGCCGATGGAAGATTCCCTCGGTGCGTTGAAGGAAGCCCAGAGCGCCGGCAAGATTCGCCACATCGGATTATCAGAAGTTTCACCCGAGCAGGTTGAGCGCGCGCGCAAGATTGTGCCGATCGTGACTGTGCAGAACCGTTATAACATTACGGACCGGAAATGGGAAAACACGCTGACTTACTGCGAGAAAGGAGAGATCGGCTTTATGCCGTGGGCGCCGGTCGGTGGGAGCAGGGGAATGACCAGCGCCGCCTTGGAAAAAATCGCGAAAGATCACGGCGTGACCATTTATCAGCTGGGAATAGCATGGCTGCTGCATCGATCACCAGTGATGCTGCCGATTCCAGGCACATCATCGCTCGCGCATCTGGAGGAAAATATGGCGGCGCGGAAAATTCAGCTCCGTCCGGAAGAATGGAAGACGATTGACGCGGTAGCGGCTTGAGCGTGACAAAATCAACCCGCTATTTTGGATT
>JBKOYE010000080.1:0-6524 GCA_046725275.1 Verrucomicrobiota bacterium | reverse complement strand
GGATTTTGAGGTCTTCTATGTGGACCAGTGCTTGATATGCCGAGGAGGCAAATTTCCCTAGAGACGCCATGACCCGGTCATCTTCCACGTCGAACTTGCGGCGATCGCTGTGCATGATTGCCCATATCGTCCCGACTGCTTCGCCTCCAACGTAAAATGGAACCAGCAGGCACTCTTCTATTAAAGGTGTAATCGGCGTGAAATATGTGTAACGCCGCTCGAAATGCTTGAACAATAAGGTACAGTTTTGATCAAGGACGTCCCCGCAGGGACCGAAATTGCGCGGGGTTCCGCCTCCGATGTGCGGATTCCACATGCCGGCGATAGCTGGCCAATAGAACCTTTTGCCGCAAACGTCCGGAGTTTTGCCATCCCTTGTCAGGAGGCTCAGGCCAGCGGAGTCACACTGGGTGATATCGAGAATCGTTTCAGCCAGCGTCTGAAAAATAGAACTTGGTGAATCGGCAAGTACACTCATTAACGTCACGAGCGCGCTATTCTCCTTTTCATAATCAGGAGGACGCGATGGGCGGCGCTGCAACTCCTCCGTGCACAGGATCGACTCTAGCGAAGCCCCGGCTTCTGGAATTGAATCTTCCCTTAGTTTGTTGGCTGCTGCCTTGGAAAATGAACTCATATTTCTCCCCTCCACGACGACTCCATTTCCGTGTACTAGCCTCCTTATCAGTTGCGTGTGACACAGAGATATAGTCCGCCGTTCTGTTGTAACGCCAAGTGTCGGGATTCGTTCGCAGTCCCTGGCTCACCAAATAGAACTCAAGTCTCGCCATTGCCTATTAGCTGGCTTCGTAGCGTGATCTAATCGTTAATAAAACCGGGGGGATCTCTTCTCCCATGTGGCCCCTGAACAGCTTCGAGCCTCAGGTCGAAGCTGTTGGGTACGCCCATGGTGACTGGGTGCGCATTACAGACTAGAGAGTACTCTGGACGATATCGCGGAGATAAACAGATAATTGCTAACTCCGTTGACAAAGCCTGCGTCAACGCCTCAGCGCGAGTGCCTAATTCTTTGCTCCGTCCTTTAACATTGTCAAGACCACATTCTTCTATCCTCTACTGCCATCTAAGCTGAAGGCAGAGCGAATGTTTTTGAGCAACTGCTCGTCACTAAAAGGCTTGTCCATGAACGCGGCAGCACCGGCCTGCATTGCTAGTCGACAAGATTCTTTGTCGCCGTAAGCGGTTATGAAAATGATTGGGATGGAGTGGCCCGCGGCAGCGAGTTGGCTTTGGAGTTGTAACCCGTTCATGCCTGGCATCTGTACATCAACAATAAGACACGACGTTTCATAAAGTTGGCTGGATTTCAAGAAACTCTCGGCAGATTCAAAAACAGCCGCTCGATAACCAAAAGACTCGACGAGCAGTTTCGTGGTCCTGCGAACAGACTCATCATCATCTACTATCGAGATTAGATTGCTGGCCACTCTGAGAAATCCTCCAACCTTGTCAAAATATTGTTATTTGGAGAAGGAATCAATTAGGCCTTAGTGGATTCATGATAACTAGAAAGGACACTGTGAGTAGTGCTTTAGTTTACGACGCCTCTTTCCGCAAGACGCTTAATTGTTTCCATCATTGTCACGATGGATCCTGCTCTACTACTGGCAGTGTGAACTTAAAAACAGCGCCGTGAGGAACATTCGCCTCGGCCCAGAGTCGTCCCCTATGTCCTTCGATAAGTGAACGACTAATAGTCAAACCCATTCCCAAGCCATCCGCCTTTGTAGTAACAAATGGAGTGAAAAGGTCATCTGAGTTGGAACTAAGTCCGGTGCCAGAATCTCGCACTGAAACTAAGATGTGCCCAGATTCGTCGAGCTGCGATTGCACACTGAGCAACCGCGGTCGATTTGTCAACGCACTCATGGCCTCGATCGCATTCATGAGCAAATTTAGCAACACCTGCTGTAACTGAACGCGGTCAGCCATTATCAGCGGAAGATCTTTTGTAAGTTGACGCTCGAGCAAAACTCGATTCTCGTGGAGTTCATGACCAGCGAGCGCTAAAACCGCCTCGATCACCTCATTAATATCCACTTGGATTTTTTCCGCAGGAGTCTTCTTTATAAAACCGCGTATTCGAGTTATGACTGTGCTTGCGCGGGTGCTGTCAGCAACGATTTCCTCTAAAGCCCGATGGAGTACCTCAGGTTCAAGATTACGATTGGTGAGCAGTCTCAGGCAGGCACTGCCATTATTCGTGATTGCCGTTAAGGGTTGATTGACTTCATGGGCGATTGACGCCGCCAGTTCGCCCATAGTCGTCAGCCGAGAGACGCGCGCAAGTTCCAGCTCGGTTTCTCGCAACCTATCTTCAGCTGCTCTTCTTTTGCTTATGTCGCGGATGAAACCGGTGAATACCCGATGTCCGTCTCTGCCCAATTCTGCGAAAGACACTTCTACGGGAAACTCTTGTCCGTTTTTGCGTAACGCCGTCAATTCGGTGCCTTGCCAGTTCATATGCCGCTGGCCCGTAGCAAGGTAACTTTTGAATCCTTTCTCGTGCAGTTCCCGCAAGAATTCAGGCATTAGCATGGTCAACGGTTTGCCAATTAAGTCCGCCGGCTTGTAACCAAAGATCTGTTCCGTAGCTCGGTTGGCAAATTGAATCATACCAACGTCGTCCATACCGATGATGGCATCACTGGCCGTTTCAACGACGACGCGATACCTCTCCTCACTATAGTGGAGTGCGGATTCTTCCAGCTTGCGGTCATCGATATCTTCACAAGCGATCAATTCACGCAGGGAGGGCTCTCCATTCTGTGTGCGTGAAACTGCCAGTGCCTTTCTAATCAAAAACCAACTATATTTACCGTCGGACCGACGCAGACGTGCCTCAGTCTCGAAAGCTTTTCCAGACGCTAATGCCGCGGTCCATTGGTCGATGAATTCGCGACGATCCTCTGGGTGGATAAGGGTTTGCCACTCTCGGCCACTCAACTCGTTTACGGAGCAGCCGGTATATTCGTGGCAAGCGCGATTTGCAAACTCAACCGAGCCATCGGGCAGCGCACACAAGACCAGCGCCGGAAGTCGCTCGATAAGGTTTCGTAGATCCAGCTGATCATGACCCTGCTTGGCGCTTTGTGTCTCAGCCATCATGTCTCGCAAAACTTCGCGCTAGCGTTCTCTTCGGTTGTGAAGAAGGAATTCTCATGCAGTACACCGCGGGAAACAGCATGCGAGTGCGTCCCAAAACCCGCGTTCAGCAGAAGACTTCCCGACACCGTGTTCACGTCATACATGCACACGATCACACACGGATAGCGAACTGCGATAAGTGTAGCTCCACTTTCGAGGTCGATCACTTCATCGCTGCCCCTCCCAGGCAGCGAAGCTTGTCCCATGCCCAGATTACCCAGGTAACGGATCGCGGTTGCTCCTCTCTTGACGGCAGCGGAAAAAGCAGCCTCGATGTTCGCAAGGGTCACGGACGCCGGAGACTCACGACGCAAAATAGCAAGCCTGCCCTCCTGACGCAGTCGATCCACATCATGGCCCTTCCTGCGCAAGATCTCCAAAACTCGATGGTTGGCTTCGTCGTGGCCGAACACGACGAAATATTGTGACTCATCAGGAATTCCAACCTCGAGAAACCGAACCCCGCGTTCGAATTCCTCTTCAGTGTTCCAAAAATGGATCAGATGACTGCCTATTACGACGTTGTCCTCGGTAATACCGAGCGGGATCTTATCTATAGATACTTTCATTGTGATTTCCCGATCTCGGATCTTAAATCCGATGAGAGCAGTTACGCAGATTAATTGATTATCTTTTTGTGGCATTTTCCTGCCGTACATAACTTTTGGCAAGGCGCTAAGTGGTATCGACATAGGGCGGTGAGTTGCCGAAATTGTGAAGGGTCGAGAAACAGCACATTCGCAAGGATGTTAATCCGACTGGGGTAGCCCCGAGGACGCGCGTGGTCAGGCAGAAGAGTTGAGTGTTACCAACGAGTCTTCGAAGCCGAAACGGATAAGACGTAAACTTGATCGGGCTATGCGGCTGTTTTGTTTAACCCCGCCCTGGTCGATGATGAAGTCGATAATTGAATCGACGCCTTCGCCGCTTTTCAAATTCGTAAACACGAAAGACGCGTTACGCGCATCCTCAGCGTGTCAGCTGTCATCACGTCAAGATTTGCACCTACGAATGGAGCGAGATTTATTTTGTTATGACGAGAAGATCAGAACGGGTACCGACGCCAGGAAGAGAATTGCTTCGGCAACGTTGCCTGCTTACCCATTTCGCCTTAATGGATGAAAAGCGTTGAAGTTGGGCAGCGTCTTTTGCACTTGCTCCTTGGTCATGAAAGTCGAGTAGAGAGGAGTCTCGACGACAGCAGGAGCAACCGCGTTAATTCTGATTTTGTCGCCGGCCAATTCCAATGCAAGATTGTGGACTAAGGCGTGAACTCCGGCATTCGCCGCGGAGTAGGCGCTGGATGGAGTAGCGCCTATCGCCTGGAGAGCCCAGATGGACCCGGTATGCACAATCGCGCCACCGCCTCGCTTCTTCATCGCTTTCGCGGCGGCCTGCGTAAGAAAGAACTTCCTTTGAGGATGGTGTCGAAAGAACTCCGCTTAGCAAAGCAGTGATGCGAGTTTTCCAACCGAGACAAGGAGAATACCAAGAGAGTTTCGGCAACCGTGGCTACAATCGCCAACCCCTTGGACCATCGCTGCCGGCAAAAACCAATTGACCCTCGCTGTGTAGTTCACGAATCGCGAATAATTCCCCACGCCACATTGGGCTCTCCATAAGCGCCCCAGAAGCCGAACCGGTTGCAACCGCAGACAGGAAAGAGATCCCCAGAGCGAGCCGTAAATATACTGAGCTGAACTCGCCGATCCTGTTCGTGGGTTCATCGTTGCTTCTCGGTTTATGTTCGATTCCATTTCACACACTTCAGCGATTAGCATTGGCTTCCCTCGAACCCACAGTTGGCGGAGCACCTGACTTCTTCACAATGAATACGAGAAGTGTTGCAGGTTGCGTCGTACTTGCGTTGCTACTCTCCACGTGCACATCCGTTGGGGATTCGTAAAAGACTTCGCCAGCGTGAACTGTCCGGGGTTTACCACCCTTCAGTTGAGTAATAATGCTTCCCTCGAGCACATACGCAAAGACATCTGCATTATGTCGATGCGGCGGAACGATCTCGCCGGGAGAGAGAACGACTCTTTCGATCAGGCCTTCTTTTCCAGGCACATCGGGAAGATCTTTGGTCATCAGAGGTGTTTCTTTTGCGACTTGGGAATTTGCTCTGCTACCTGTGGGCAGATTTGTAATGCCAAGCACGAATAATAGAAACAACAAGGTCTTGCATCTGCTCTTCATTTTTTTTCCATCCCTTCCTCACTTCACAACTCGACGATCGAGTGTCAGTCGGCGATCCTCAGCACGATCTTGCCGCGCTTGTGCGGCGCACCTCCAAGCATTTCGTGCGCGATTCGAGCTTCTTCCAACGGCAGCACAGTTCCTACGTTCGAAACTAGTTTTCCGCTATCGAACAATTCTGTGATCTTGTTCAGCCGCGCAGTAGTGATGTCCACATAAAAGTACGCTGCTCGAATGCCATAACGTTCTTGTGTTGTCTCGGGAACAGGTGATACGACAGAGACGAGAATTCCACCTGGCTTCAGGAGGCGAAGAGATCGCTGCTGCAAGTCTCCTCCAACCGTATCGATGACAACGTCAAATCCGGTCAACGACTCCTCGAATCGCTCCTTTTTGTAGTCAACAGCCTTTTCAGCACCCAGACTTTGGACGTAGTCCAAATCGGCAAAGCCGGAGCTCGCGACCACGTGAACACCAGCCTGCTTGGCGAGTTGTACGGCGTACGCACCAACGTTGCCCGCGGCTCCAAGGATGAGGACCGTCTGCCCGGCAGTTACTTGGGCATATTCGAAGAGCATCTGCCAAGCCGTGACCGTCACAACTGGAGCCGATGCTGCTTCGATGAAGTTCAAAGTCTTTGGTTTTTGCGCCATCCTTCTCGCCGAAGCCAGCGCATATTCCGCGTATGCTCCGGTGAATTGCTCGTTCGTTGCGCCGTATACTTCGTCGCCAGGCTTGAATCCTGAAACTTGCGCTCCGATTGCTTCGACATTTCCTGATAGCTCGGAACCGAGAATAATCGGCAAGGCTTGGACCTCAATCTTGCCCTCACGGATGAGGGAGTCCCAATTCCCGACCCCTGCCGCCTTTACGCGAACCAGAAGTTGCCCAGCGGCGGGCTCCGGCCGAGGCAGGTCATCGTTTGTTATCACGTTCGGCGGACCGAACTGTAGAATGCGTGCCACTTTCATCTGGTCCTCACGCTCAGTTTCGTAATATTTAGAAGCCTGTCCAATGTGAATCGGTCAGGCTCCCAGAACGCTAGTAAGAATGCTGCAGCGGCTGCCGAGAAGACCGAATAGTCGAATGGCGGCTTGATGCCAAGACCTGTAGCCATGCCTATAGCAAATGACAAAAGGAGAAGACCGGAGAGGACG
>JBKOYE010000146.1:0-11723 GCA_046725275.1 Verrucomicrobiota bacterium | reverse complement strand
GTATCACTCTCCTTACTCTGGTTATTTTCGTGCAATGGAAGCGTTGGAGCGGAGTGCCGATGCTGGAGCTGCGATCCCGGATTTGGATGAAACGCTGGATTTGGATCCCAATGCATTACATTGTCGCTGCATAAAGGCGAGACTGCTAGCTGATCTTGGCGAATTAGAAAAAGCGGAAAAGGAATTCGCGCGAGTGGCGAGCCAGCAAAGCGACTTTAGATGGCTTAACTTCTGGCGCTCCCTCTTGTACGAAAAACAAGGAAAGTCCAAAGAAGCCGCAGAGTCTCTAAACTCGGCGCTAAAGAAATCTCCGGAACTCGAAAACTTCGCGAAGTCAGATTCCGATTTCTCTTCTGTACTACAGTTGCCAGGAATTCAATTGCCAAGCAAAACGCTGGCAGAAGGGCCCTGAATTCGATTGAGAATCTTCCACTGGCGAGGAGAGCCAGAGCAGTAACGATCGCCATAAACGTCGTTGCGACCGAACAGTTGAGAAGCTATTGGCGCAAAATCACTGCGTGACAAGCTTTCTTCTCCCACAGACTCGGATCGAGATCGAGCTCGGCCGCCGTTCCATCGCTATAGGGCGTCCAAATTCGGAAATGCTGGTGATCCATCTCACGAAGCAAACTGCAATGCTCCACAAAGTTTGTCTGGTCTTGGGCGAGATTGATTTCTGAAAGCACCAACACATCGCGGTGTTCGTGATTGAAATGGTACTCAACAGCGCAGTATCTCCTGTACGTTTGGAAATAACTTCCCAAGTGCAAATCGCGTGTCACTTCGGCAATCTGCGATGTCAGCAAGAAGCCGTATTTGTTGGCTGCATCCACAAACCTGTTTTGGAACTGCGCGCAGAATTGATCCGCTGAGATGGTCGGGCCTCTGATTTCAGTCAATCGGATGATGCATCGGGCGATGCAGGCGAACTGGTTGAATTGATCTCTTTGTTGCGGTGTCATTTCTCAGAAGAAGTCTTCGACTGGTGGGCAGGAGCAGAAGAGATTGCGATCGCCATACACATTGTCGATCCGGGCGACGGCGGGCCAGAATTTCTGTTCGCGGGTCCACGGCGCAGGGAACGCGGCTTGTTCGCGCAAGTAAGGGCGATCCCATTTGTCAGATGCGATTTGACGCGCGGTGTGCGGCGCGTTTTTGAGCAAGTTGTTTTGTCGATCTTGTTTTCCTTCGGCGATGGCTTTCATCTCTGCGTGAATGGAGATCATCGCGTCGCAGAACCGATCGAGTTCGTGTTTCGGTTCGCTCTCAGTCGGCTCGATCATCATTGTGCCAGCAACCGGCCACGAAATGGTCGGCGCGTGAAATCCGTAATCCATCAAGCGCTTGGCTACGTCTTCGACTTCAACGCCTGCGCTTTTCCACTCGCGAACATCGATAATGCATTCGTGCGCTACGAGGCCGTGTTTGCCCTTGAAGAGCACGGGAAAGTACGGGTCGAGCCGTTTGGCGATGTAATTTGCATTTAGAATTGCGACTTCGCTCGCTCGTTTCAATCCCTCGGCGCCCATCATGCGAATGTACATCCACGTGATGGTCAGAATGCTGGCGCTGCCCCAGGGAGCTGCCGCTATTGGACCTACCCGATTCTCGATTGAAAGCCCGGCCGTTGCTGCGCATCCGTTACGGCTCGATTCTCGATTCTCGATTGACGAAAGCACTGGCAAAAACTCGACAAGATGTTTGGCCACGCCAATCGGCCCCACTCCGGGTCCGCCCCCGCCATGCGGGATACAAAAAGTTTTGTGCAGGTTCAAATGGCAAACGTCGGCGCCGTAATCACCCGGACGGCACAGACCGACCTGCGCATTCAAGTTTGCTCCATCCATGTAAACCTGGCCGCCATGCGCGTGAACGACGTCGCAGATCTCGCGAATCGTCGGCTCAAACACCCCGTGCGTTGACGGATAAGTGACCATCAGAGCGCCGAGATCGCCCGCGTGTTGGTCTGCTTTCGCGCGCAGATCGGCAAGGTCAATGTCTCCGTCTTTTAAGCAGGCGACCGAAACAACTTTGAACCCGGCCATCACTGCGCTGGCTGGATTCGTGCCGTGCGCCGATGTTGGAATAAGACAAATCTTGCGATGCGCTTCGCCGCGCGATGCGTGATATTCGCGAATCGCCAGCAGACCTGCGAATTCACCCTGCGATCCGGCATTCGGTTGCAAAGAAACGGCTGCAAACCCGGTGATTTCTGCGAGCCAATCTTCCAGTTGCCGGAAAATTTCGAGGTAGCCTGCCGCTTGTTCGAGGGGCGCGAAGGGGTGCAATTTGGAAATCTCAGGCCACGAGATAGGGAACATTTCCGCGGTCGCGTTGAGCTTCATGGTGCATGAGCCGAGCGGAATCATTGAGGTCGTGAGCGATAGATCGCGCGATTCGAGTTTCTTCAGATAGCGCAACATTTCTGTCTCCGTGTCGTGCGTGTTGAAGATCGGGTGCGTGAGAAACTCGGAAGCGCGGACTGCAAATTGCGGAATACGGATTGGCGGTTCGCCAATATTGTCATCGCCAAAGTCGCGCACGGTCGTGCCGCGGAAAACGGACATTACCAGTTCGATGTCGCGCGGCGTCGTTGTTTCGTCGAATGAAATGCCGACTGCGCGTGGGCCGAGCGCACGGAGATTGCACCTCGCTTTTGCCGCATGCTCCAAAATGACTTCGCTGGATTCCACTTCGACGCGAACAGTGTCGAAGAAATTCTCGTGCGTAATTGTGCAGCCAAGGGCGCTTAGGCCATCGGCGAGCCGACTGGCCAAGCGGTGAACACGCTCTGCGATCGCGCGCAGTCCGCTCGGGCCGTGATAAACTGCGTACATCGACGCGATGACGGCGAGAAGGACCTCGGCTGTGCAGATATTGCTCGTCGCTTTGTCGCGGCGGATGTGTTGCTCGCGCGTCTGCAGGGCGAGCCGGTAAGCGGGGCGACCCTCGGCATCGTGCGAAACGCCCACCAAGCGGCCAGGCATGTGACGTTTGAATTGATCGCGTGTGGCGAAATACGCCGCGTGCGGCCCGCCGAATCCCAGTGGCACTCCAAAGCGTTGCGTGTTACCGACGGCTACATCCGCACCGAATTCGCCGGGCGGTTTCAATAATGTGAGAGCAAGAATATCTGCCGCTACCACGACAAGCGCACCATCCTCATGCGCCTGCCGGACGAACTCAGCGTAATCGTGTATCGCGCCATCGGTCGCTGGATATTGGACAAGCGCGCCGAAAACTGTGTCGTCAAATTTGAACCGCGAGTAATTGCCGATCTTGATGTCGATCCCAAGCGGCTTCGCGCGTGTTTGGACAACGGCAACCGTTTGGGGGTGACAGTTGTCGGCAACAAGGAACGTCTTGCGATTTGGAATAACTGCGTGACAAAGCGCCATCGCTTCGGCAGCCGCCGTAGCTTCATCCAGCATGGATGCGTTTGCGATGTCGAGCGCCGTGAGGTCCATGATCATCTGCTGGAAATTGAGCAGCGCTTCGAGGCGCCCTTGCGCGATTTCCGCTTGGTAAGGCGTGTATGCGGTATACCAACCGGGGTTCTCCAGAATGTTTCGCTGAATGACGGGCGGCGTAATGCAGTCGTGGTAGCCAGCGCCGACAAACGACCGTCCGATTTTGTTCTTTCGCGAAATCGCCCGCAGTTCAGCCAGCGCTTCGGTTTCCGATTTTGCTTCCGGCAAATTCAGTTCCCGTTGGAGACGAATGTTCCTCGGAACGCTAGCGTCGATCAGCGCATCGAGATCTTCGAAGCCCAACTCGCGCAGCATTGCGCGAACTTCCGCGTCGCTCGGGCCGATGTGTCGGCGCGCGAACGAATCAATATCGATAGTTTGTTCGCGCATTTGTATCGGAAGAGACTACGGAGCGCTAGACGCGCTTCAACTCTCCAGCGCTGCTTGCGCCGCGGCTAATCGCGCGATGGGAATTCGGAACGGGCTGCAACTGACGTAGTCGAGGCCGAGCCGGTGACAGAATTTGACGCTGCCCGGTTCGCCGCCGTGTTCGCCGCAAATTCCCAATTTGATCTCCGGCCGCGTCTTTCGGCCGAGGTCGCGAGTAATTTCCATCAAACGTCCCACGCCCTTCTGATCGATCGTTGCGAAGGGATTTGAACCGACGATGTCGAGTTCCGCGTACGCGGGGAGGAAACTGCCGGAGTCGTCGCGGCTCATTCCTAGTGTGGTCTGCGTCAAATCGTTCGTGCCGAAGCTGAAGAACTCGGCGTCGCGCGCGATCTGGTCGGCCAGCAGCGCGGCGCGGGGGATCTCGATCATTGTCCCTACCAAATACCGGAGTTTTGTTTCTTTTTCCCTAGCGACTTCGTCAGCCACGCGCCGCACAATTTCGATTTGCAGCTTTAACTCGCGCGGGAATCCCACCAGCGGAATCATGATTTCAGGGCGGACCTTGATCCCCTTGGCTTGCACCTCCGCAGCCGCTTCAAAGATCGCGCGTGCCTGCATTTCTGAAATCTCGGGAAACGTGATCCCAAGACGGCAACCGCGATGACCCAGCATCGGATTGAATTCGTGCAACTCATGCACGCGGCGCGAAATTTGTTCGACCGGGACACCGAGCTTATTCGCGAGTTCATTTTGCTGCGCGTGATCGGCGGGCAAAAACTCGTGCAGCGGCGGATCGAGGAAGCGGATGGTCGCGGGCAAACCTTTTAGCGCGGTGAAAATCCCGATGAAATCGCCGCACTGGTAAGGGAGCAGTTTCGCCAGTGCTCGCGCGCGCTCATCTTTTGTGCCGGCGAGAATCATTTCGCGCATCGCGTCGATTCGGTCGCCTTCGAAAAACATGTGCTCCGTGCGACAGAGCCCGATTCCTTCGGCACCGAATTCCACAGCGTTTTTCACTTGCTCGGGCGTGTCGGCATTTGCACGCACACCGAGGGTGCGGAATTCGTCCGCCCACCGCATCAATTTTGCGTATTCCTGATAGGTGAGGCTTTTTTTCGGATCGAGGGATCGGTCCACAAGCACCTGAATAATTTCCGAGGGTGCGGTGGCGACTTCGCCGGCAAAGACTTCGCCAGCTGTTCCGTCAATGGAAATGTAATCGCCTCGATTCAATGTCGTGCCGTTCGCGCTGAGCGTGCGCTTTTGGTAATCGATTTGGATCCCGGTCGCGCCGCACACGCATACTTTCCCCATCTGCCGGGCGACCAGCGCCGCGTGCGACGAAACGCCGCCGCGCGATGTGAGAATACCTTCGGCAGCGATCATGCCGCGTAAGTCTTCCGGCGATGTTTCGATGCGCGCGAGCACGACTTTTTCGCCGCGATCTGCGCGAGCCACAGCTTCTTCAGCACTAAACACGACGTGTCCGCATGCTGCACCCGGTCCGGCGGCGAGGCCGCTGCCGATTTTCCTGGCATCACGCACTGCTTGTCGATCAAAGACCGGTGCCAAAAGATGCGACAACGAATCGGCGGGGATGCGTCGCACGGCATCTTTTTTTGTAATCAACCTTTCATCGACCATATCGACCGCAATGCGAACTGCCGCATGGCCGGTGCGTTTGCCATTTCGCGTCTGCAAAATGTAAAGGCGATTTTCCTCAACCGTGAATTCGAGGTCCTGCATATCCTTGAAGTGCCGCTCAAGGATGCTGCGCACTTTCATCAATTCGGTGTGCGCGGCGGGCATTTCTTTCGCCAGATCGGCGATCGGATGAGGCGTGCGCACGCCCGCAACCACGTCTTCCCCCTGCGCATTGATGAGGTACTCGCCGTAGAAAACTTCTTCGCCGGTGGCCGGATCGCGCGTGAATGCGACTCCGGTCGCACTGGTGTCGCCCATGTTTCCAAACACCATCGTCTGAACGTTGACCGCCGTTCCCCATTCGTGGGGGATGCCGTACTTCCGCCGATAAACTATGGCGCGGTCGTTCATCCATGAGCCGAACACAGCTCCAATTGCGCCCCAGAGTTGTTCGTTCGGATCCTGAGGAAAAGATTTTCCTGTGCGCTCGTTAATCAAAGCCTTGAAACGCTGCACGAGTTCCTTCAAATCCGCGACGGCGAGTCTGACATCGGGGAAGTCATGCTTGCCATAGCGCTCGTCCTTCAAGCGTTCAATCACTGCTTCAAACGGCTCGTGGTCTTCGCCCGGCCGTTTTTGGACGCCCATGACAACGTCGCCATACATCTGGAGGAAACGCCGATAAGAATCCCAGGCAAACCGCGCGTTATTCGTTTTCCTCGTGACGATCTCGACCACTTCGTCATTCATGCCGAGATTGAGAATCGTATCCATCATTCCGGGCATGGAATCGCGAGCGCCAGAGCGCACGGACACCAACAGAGGCCGTTCCTGGTCGCTGAACCTTTTGCCGGTGGATTTTTCGACCTTGGCCATTGCTGCCGCCACTTGCGCCTCCAACTGCGGGGGATATGCGCGATTGTGATCGTAAAAATAACTGCAAACCTCCGTGTCAATGGTGAACCCCGGCGGCACAGGCAGACCGATCCTCGTCATCTCATGGAGATTTGCGCCTTTGCCACCGAGCAAAGGTTTCATCGTGCCTCTTCCATCAGCGTGGCCATCGCCGAAGTAATAAACGTAGCGCGGCGCGCGCGTTCTCTTGGCAACGGCGGCTTTGCGCGATCCGAATCGCATCGGCTTCCGCGCGCGTAGAAGGCGTTTTCGACGATTAGATTTTCGTTTTGTGGCCATAATTAGCAGCGGCAGCGACCGCTGAAATGACGAAGCGCCAAACTAAATTCGGGCGTCGCGATGTCAACGGATATGGCAGAGGTGGATCGTCTTGTCCTCAAGACGGTGGCAGCTGGATCGCCGCAGGCGCAAATAAGAGGCGGCAAAGCCGCAGCCTCTAGCCAACGCGTTGAGGACAACGCGTTCCACCTTGTCGGTTCAGCGGTTAAGCTGGCGCGGTTTCGCCGTTCGTTAGAACGTCAGCAATCGTCGCCGTAAACTCCTCAACGCCGGTACTTGGCACGATGATGCTGTTCCGGCGACCATGAGCTTCCTCGGTGATACGCAAGAATCTACCGCGCTCGTTCTCCCGGAGCTCGACGTAGAAATGCTTTCGCTCAATCTGCAGTTCTTTCGCCTCGATGATGTTGTCCATTTTGCCTTGCGCGCGCGAGTTTAGGCATTCCGCGCACAGAATGGAAGAAAAATTCACATCCTTTTTTTCGCTATTTTTGGAGACTGAACGGCCCTTTTTCGCCCGCCATGGCATTGGCTTCCGGCCGATATCTCCATCTGCAACAACTGGCATGGGGTGAATTCCCTTGGGGCCGGCGCGCACAAGAGTACGCGCCCTACTCTTCGCATTCATGAGGCGGCGTTCAGTGGGGTTTCGTCTTTACCGTGATGACGTTGGAATTTGGGCTGGTACCATTGCCATTGTAGGCGCGCACCCGGTAATAATAGAACGTATTCGTGGTCAGCCCGGTAACGTTTCGATTAGTGGTGTTGCCAACATCGAGGTCTTGGTACCCCGATACGTAATTAGTAAAAGAACTGTTCGTGGCCACATCCAGGCGATAACCAGTCGCAGCATTAACGCCGCTCCAGTTCGCGGTGAAGCTGCTGGCAGTCACATTGGTCGCGCTTAAGGCCATTGGAGCGGCCGGCGTCGGTGCTGCTGTGGCTGTTGGCGTAGGGGTCGCGGTTGGGGTGGCTGTCGCCGTTGCCGTCGCCGTCGGAGTCGCTGTTGGCGTTGCTGTTGCCGTTGGTGTGGCTGTCGGTGTGGGCGTTGGGGTAGGGTTCGGGCAGCCGATCGATTCGACAGCCGTGGAGCCACTCCCGCTGCCGCCACCGCCTACCACAAAACCACGCCCATTAAACAGCGCTGCGCCAGGTACGCCGTGGTTAGCATTGTACTGCGGCCCTGGCCGCCACGTGTCGCTGCCTGCATTGTAGATCCACACCTGCTCGTTAATCGGTAGACCCCCGCAGCCTACTATCCACACTTCGTCGTTTACAACGAATCCTTTGCCGCCTTGGCAGAGACCATCCGTCGTCGGTATGGAAGCGATTGTCCGCCAGGTGTTCGCGGTCGGATTGTAAGCGTAGTGTGCGCCCGGCGCTAGCCGGCCGCCTGCCACATAGATTTCACCATTGAACAGCACGCCATCCACGTCGCCCTGAGTGGCAGGCATGGGTGCACCGGTGGTGTAGCTGTTGGACACTGGGTCATAGATGTACACGTCATTGTGACCCGCACCCCCGGGGTTCTCACCAGCAATCACGTACACCAAGCCGTTGAACGCAACCGTCGCCCCGCCGGCGCGCGCCTCGGGCAAATTCATGCCATCGCGCCAAGTATCGGTTACGGTGTTATAGATCTGCATGAGGTCCAAGAAGCTGAAGTTGTACCCGCCCGGCACGTAGATGTTTTCGCCCACAGCCGCTGCTCTAGCGAAGGTGTGCGGTACGGGGATAGGAGCCATGCTAGTCCAAGTCACACCATCAAAGCGCTCGTTAGCCGGTGAGAGCTGCGCTGGAAGACCATAAGCGCCGGTAATGGCATACAGGTAGGGGACGATCGCCACCGTCGCTAGCCTGATCCGCGCATTACTCATGGGCGGTTCATCGAGCCACACGCTGGGTGTGCAGCTTGGTGTAGCTGTTGCAGTTGCAGTCGCCGTAGGACTTGCCGTTGGCGTAGCTGTTGGCGTTGACGTGGCTGTTGCCGTAGCTGTGGCCGTTGCTGTGGCGGTCGCCGTAGGCGTAGATGTTGGTGTCGGAGTCGGAACGTTTTCAAAGCAGACATTCACATTCGTCGTTAGGCCATTGGTGATGGTGAAGTTTCCTGCCTGGGTCCCGACATCTGCCTTTGAGACCGAATAGCTGTGTGATCCCGGCGATAACACTGTGTCGTACGTGCCGTCGGAAAGTGTTGCCCCGTACGGTCTGCCGTCGATTGACACCGAGGCGTTGGAAACCGGAACGCCTCCGGTACAAGCAGTCACCAAAAAGTGCGCGGTGCCTTTCTGCGGCGCCGTGCACTCGGCAAATCTGAAGTAGCCGATGCGCGTCCGCCAGATGCTCCCTGTCGTCGCGTAGTACTCGCTCGTGTAATAGAAGGTGCAATCGTCCACGGGATCAACGGTGAGGTCGCTGTAGTCACCCCAACGACTCAAGCCAGCGTGGCTGCCCGTGCCGTCGAAAAGATGTTGCTCGCCTGACAGGATATTCAACGGATCCGATGCCAGCCGGCCCGCGTAACGGATCTGCGGGTAGATTGAGCTGCTGGACGCGCTAAAGCCCAGCGCCAGGTTGCCCTGATTATCCGACGCGATACTGCCCATCCAGCGCCAGGTGGTGTCGGGTTGATACGTGCTTTGCTGAAAGATGCCCCAGCTTCCCGGTTGCGTGCGTTGCAGTTCAAACCAGCGGATTCCCGCCACTGAATTGGCGCTCACCGTGTAATTATTGAGCATCGACTCATGACCATCGGAGAAGCGGCGATAAGCGTTACGGAACATCAACCTGTCGCCCATCGAGTCGAGTTTCATGGTGGTTCCCGCTTGAGGCACGCAGCAGATTGAACTAAATGACGCCGCTCGCACACTGGTGTCGAGCGTAAAGGCCGAGCTCGCCGGATTGGCGAAGTCAACGTGGTACGCCCAAACCTTGTAACTCAGCGGGTGGCCTTGCGGAAATGCGACGAAATGATTCGGATCGCCAGCCGCTGGCGGAATAATCCCATCCAAATCGGCCGGGAGAAAAGTCGCTTCACTGGATCCGCCAATGATTCCCAGTGTTTGGGAAGTTGCAGTAGGATCGCCCACCAGCATTTTGACCCGATCAAACACAAAAGGCTGCGGACCGAGGAAGGCTGTGCCAGCGGTGTTAAACACGTTGGCAGCCATATAATAGCCGTCCGGCCACACTCCCAGCTTCGGGTAATCAAGGAAGTTGCTGGTTAGATGAAAACCGTAACGATACCAGGCGCCAGTCGCGTCGCTCGTCTGCGAAATGGCGATGCACTCGTCTTGCGGAACAGTGGCTCCGATGGGGATGGCGAACTGGCTGATAATCCATCGATCGGCGAGCTGATCGTAGATCACGACCGGATCACCCCTGCCGCCATTCTCACAGGAGCCGCCAAAGCCGGACCAAAATGAACTGATCGCAACGGGTCCGAAAACCGATGTGCCAGTGAGCTTGTCAAAAACCTGGAGGCCGTTGTTAACCATCTGCACGTATTGAGTCTTTCCGACTTCGCCATTCGTATCTGGCGGTGTGCAGTTGCAGTTGACGCCCGGGAAAGGAATGCCGTCCCATTGGAGAATTGGGCTGGGAATTGCCGGGATGCCTATCAGTGTTCGCCAGAAACTGCTTTGAATAACCGGGTCGGGTCCGTCCTGGTGTTCACGCGGTATTCTCGGGTTGAGATTCGCTTCATGTTCCGTCTCTGTTTCCGTCTCTGTTGGCGGCCAAACCAACGGCTGGTCACGCAGCGGCTGCGACAAATCGCTGTGCGACGCAGGGATCACGGTCGTTAGGCCGAATTGTTGCGCTTTCGGGATCGCGTTCACCTGGGCGGAGGCATTCGAGAACGCGCCAAAACCCAGCAGAGCGATAAAAACGCCGGCCAGGGCAACAACTGAGGCAAGTAAGACGCGGAGGTTAAAAAAGGCTGATTGCGAGGTGGATTTCTTTTTCATGGTAGAGGTTGCGCTGAGGAGTCATTTCTGGGCATTCACAGGTGTACTGCAGGAAATCCGGTGCGAGGTTACGCAGAAAGATTCAGAAAGTCTGAGCACCATGGATTACGCGGATTTCACGGATAAGAGCGGACGGCAAAAACAGAAGAAAGCTGCGAAAGCTTTGACTCATGCGCTCCCGTTCATTTCGACCTCTCGGTTCGCTCATCTGTGTCGCTAGCGTCCCCGCGGCTCCATTCGCGAGCGGGCGAAGGCAGGGAAGATCCTATTTGGCTCCCACGAGCAAACGAAGAGTCTAGACCACCAATGGACACGAATTCTTAAACCGGATTAGTGTCGATTCGTGTTGATTCGTGATTAAACTCGGCGAAGAGATCAGACCGCGCGCCAAAAGTCAGCCGCAATCACAGACACGAGTCGGGAAGCTCGGACAGAAGCAGGTGCGCCGCGCCGCCCCGACCACTTCTTCGGGGACAACGCAGCGCGCAATTCCTGCCGCCTGTTGAAGACTCAAGCTCAAGGCTTAATCATCATTTGAGCTGACTTGGCTTCGCCTATCGCGTATCCTGCGCCAGCTTCCAGGGTTACCACCAGGCTGTACGCTTGACGAATGGATGACGCTCTTGGGTCAGGCAAGGTTTGAACCAAGATCACTCCGTACCCGGATTGTCCGATGTACGCCGGGGAGACAGGCGGAACGTAATCAACTCCTGGGATAGCGCTGCCGCTGACAGAGAAGTTGACCCAAGTTCCACCGAACACGACCCGAGGCTTCATATTGAGTACGAATGAACCGGTCTTCCCCCTCGTGACATCCCCGGTGCTATGGATAGTAATAACGGGGAGTGTCACATCCTCAGAGCTTGTTGGGTAAGCGAAGCTTTCCGAGCTACCGCCCTGCACCTGTGTGATCGCGCTCACAAGCACGAACATCAAGCCGAGAGTAAGAAGGATTTTGCTCATGGTTTTTGTTTTCATGTTATTTGTTTTCCTTTCTTGTTTCGGCCTTTCCGTGACCTCTCATTATTGAGAACTCATTTCTGGCCGTTCACAG
>JBKOYE010000166.1:0-7454 GCA_046725275.1 Verrucomicrobiota bacterium | reverse complement strand
TAATTGGAGGGCTCCGGCGACAGCAGGGCTCGCCCCTCCGTTTTTGATCAGGCTTGCTTAGGGTGATAGCACTGCTATCATCCTAGATGTATGCCACAGATTCTTATTCGACGGCTCGATCAACAGGTCGTGCGCAGGCTTCGCGCAAAGGCGGCCAGTGATGGAATCTCTGCCGAAGAGGAAGCGCGCCGAATATTGCGGCGTTCACTCGTCGGCGAGGTGCCGGACTTACCGTTAATAGAGTTCCTGCGCACCATGCCTAACGTAGGAGACGGTCGAATTTTCAGACGGCAAAAGCGCAAGCCGCGCACTATGAAGTTGTGAACGGCTTCCTGCTGGACACGAATGTCGTTTCAGAGCTGCGGAAACGGGAATGGTGCGCACCGAAGGTCAACGCCTGGGCGCGAAGTATCGAACCAAATCAGAATTTCCTGAGCGTTTTGGTGGTGGGCGAGTTGAGACGCGGCGCGATTTTGAAGCGACGCACCGATCGCGCCGCAGCCGATACGCTGGAAAAATGGATCGCGCGCCTGACGCATTTGTATATCGATCGCATCTTGCCAATCACGCTAGAAATCGCGCAAGAGTGGGGCCGACTCAGCGCGCTCAGACCAATACCGCCGGAAGATGGTTTGCTGGCAGCGACCGCTAATGTTCACCGGCTGACCTTCGTTACTCGCAACACCAGAAACGTGCAGGGCCTCGGCGTCGCCATCCTGAATCCGTGGATCTGAAGCCGTGACTCTAATCGACAAAGCCGTAATCCTCGCAGCGGGCCGCGGCACTCGGATGCGCGAGCTTACCGCAGAACTTCCCAAGCCGATGATCGAGGTGCGCGGCAAGCCCGTGTTACAGCACATTGTCGAAGGACTGCGCGACGCAGGCGTTGGGCAGCTGCTTCTTGTCGTTGGCTATCGTGCCGATGCAGTGCGGGACTTTTTCGGTAACGGTTCGCGCTACAACGTCGCGATTCAGTATGTGACACAAACGGTACAAGATGGGACGGGTCGCATTGTTGAGCTCGCTCGCGATTTCGTCAGCAATTCGCCATTCATTTTAGCCTATGGCGACATTTTGGTTGATCCGGCGAATTACATACGTGTGGTCGATCTTCCCGACGATGTCGAAGCGTTCTTGACGGTCACGCGCGGCGAAGACGTTAGTAAGGGCGGCGCGGTTTTTCTCAATGACGAGATGGATCTGGTCGACCTTCGCGAAAAACCAAAACCAGGCGAACCAACAAGCCCTTGGTATAACGCCGGGCTTTATGCGTTCCGCCTAAGCATTCTCCATTTCACCGCAAAGTTGAAGCCGTCACCGCGCGGCGAATACGAACTCACTGATGCCATCCGCGATCTCGCGCAATCGGGCAAGAAAGTAAAAGCGTTCGAGCTAACCGGTGAATGGGCAGATGTGCGCGACCCGGAAATCCTCGCTCGTTTGAACCAAACCCTGTAGCCACCGCCCTGCGGGCGGTACTGGAACGGCTCACAGAGCCCTGGCTAGAACTCCCCGGGGCGACTTGCACGCCTAGTGAGCAACCATAGCCGGCGGTCCTCCGACGGCCGAATGCGCGCCAACTGTAGAGGCAGCCGTGCCGGCTGCTCTAACGGCACGCCTGCCGCTACAGTTACCTAAGTCATCGCGATTGGCTTCTTCGAATCCCTCAACCAGTTTCTTAAAGCCGCGGCGAGGTCTCCTAGAGTCTCTTCACCGGAGAGGATGTAGGCGCTGAGCTGGATATAATTCATGGTGACGGTTCCATAAGCGTCTATGGCACTGCTCTTCACTGGTTCACTTAACGGTGGTCCGTCCGGCACGTTGCTGTTCACCTACAATGGTATAGGCAACGCTTTAACCGGCCACGCAACTTTGCAAATTGTCGGCGTCCAAGGAACAGGCGGTCTCGCCGGTGTGCATTTTCAACGGAACGATAGAGGCTGACCTTGTTGCCCCGAATCCAAGATGCGACGCATCAGGGGTTGCGACTTATACCGGACAAGTTGTGTTTGCCCCCTGAGTTGGCGAAGTTAAAGACTTAGTTTGCCATCAAGCCGTCACGCTTCACCGTGACGGCCTTTTGCTTGGGAACTTCCGCAAACAAACACTGCGGTCCTCGTGATTTGCAGGTCAATCGATCTTACCTAGTTTGTTCGGCCGCCTCTGCAGTTGGTTCTTCGCCGATTTCTTCTTCGATTTCGCGCCGCCATTCGCGCGAGAGCCATGGCCGCAGCACACCGTACAGTAAATACGCGAGGACCAGAACTGCCGGCATCCACTCATAATTCAGCACCGTGAAAATAAGAACAAGAATGATGATAAGAAAACGCGGAATCGATTTCTTCGTCTTCCAATTGAGCGCCTTGAAGCTCGGATATTGAAACCGGCTGAACATCATGAAGGAAAGGAAGAGCAACAACGGCGGCAGAACGAAGCGCCAGTTGCCGAGATGATGTTCACCTTCAGCGAGCCAAAGCAGGAATAACGTAATGGATGCAATCAGACCAGCCGCCGCGGGAATGGGAAAACCGGTGAACGTATTTGGGTGAGTGGCTCCGTCGTTCTTCGCGCTCGCTGAATTAAAACGGGCTAACCGCAGCGCGCCACAAGCCAGGTAAATGAACGCGATAATCCAGCAAGCGCGCGGGAATTCTTGCAACACGACTCGATAAACCATCAATGCGGGGGCAAGCCCGAAGGAAACAATATCCGCAAGCGAATCGAACTCGCGACCGAACGGACTCTCGTGCCCGCCAAGCCGGGCAAGGCGTCCATCTAGAAAATCAAAAACGAACGCGGCGAGAACAAACCAGATGGCAGCGTGAAAAAGATCACTGGCCGCATCTGGATTGGATGCCTGGAGCAGCGCGCCCTCAAGAATTTTAAGTGTGGCGGTGAAGCCGCAAAACAGATTTCCCGCCGTCATCAGATTGGGCAGGAGATAGATTTTGGACGGCTGTTCGTTCATTATTCGGGTAGTCGCGCAATGATTGTCGATCCACCAAACACATGGTCCCCCACCGTCACCAGTACAGTGGCGGAAAGGGGCAAATATAATTCCGTTCGCGAGCCCAAGCGAATCATCCCGAAGCGATCGCCCTTCTTCAATTCGTCCCCGACCTTTGCCCACGCCACGATGCGTCTTGCGATTGCGCCCGCAATCTGCCGAACAACAATTGTGACGCGCGGGTTCTCGAACACCCACGTCATTGATTCATTTTTTTCGGAACAATCCGGCCGGCGCGCGTCGAGAAAAAGCCCGGGCCGGTGCTGGCAATAAACGACGCGGCCATCGATCGGAGCGCGATTGGTATGCACATCAAAGATCGACAAAAAAATTCCGACGCGACGCGTCTTTGTTTTGAGCACCTCGTGTTCATTGAACTCCACGATATCCATCACCGTTCCATCAGCAGCGGCAACGATTAGATTTGGATCCGACGGCACTGCGCGTTCGGGATCACGGAAAAACGCGACAGTACACAAAAGCAGCAGGAAAAAAAACCACAATGCCCATGCCGAAAAGAACCCAAAAATCACCGCAAGCAGCGCAAGAAAGCCCAAAATCCAACGTGCTTCCCAGAGAGTTTGGAGGCGCATAAAAGCAGCCTATTTTCCGAGCCTAAAAACGGATGGTCAAGACCCCAAAATCACTAGCCGTGAGATCTCAGATCAGACCACAATATAGTGGGCTCGAGTGCAACTCAGGCTCCAATTAGTAGTGCAAATAACCCGTTGGATAACACGAGATTATTTGTTGTTTCCGAGCCTTTTTCAGCTATGCTCTTGCTGTGGGGCGTCTGGCCCTGCTTTTATGGCGCAAGTTCAAGAAGAAATTCCGGTCGAAAAAGCTGGCGCCTCGACGGGAATTTCCGCAACACAAAAGTACGACGCGGCGCAAATCGACAAGCTTGAAGGACTCGAAGCAGTCCGAAAACGGCCTGGAATGTTCATCGGAGACCCGGACGAACGCGGGTTGCATCATTTGGTTTACGAAGTCCTCGACAACTCGATCGACGAGCATCTAGCGGGGTTCTGCACAAAGATCGAGGTCGTCATCCATGTGGACGGATCGATCTCGGTGCGCGACAACGGGCGCGGTATTCCGGTCGATATCCACCCGAAATGGAAGATGCCGGCGATTGAGCTTGTACTGACGAATCTGCATGCCGGCGGAAAATTCGGGCAAGGCGCGTACAAATATTCGGGGGGACTGCACGGCGTCGGCGCGAAGTGCACAAATGCGCTCTCCGAATGGTTTAAGGCCGAGGTTTCGCGCGAGGGCAAGGTCTATCACATGGCTTTCGCCAAAGGCAAAACGACCGACAAACTCACGGTGATCGGCGAGATCAAAAACAAGAAGACCACAGGCACACTCATCACGTTCTTGCCTGACCCGACGATTTTCACAATCACCACCGAGTTTAAATTCGAACGACTGGCGGCCCGGCTGCGCGAGTTGGCGTTTCTTAATCCTGGTCTGGAGATCACGCTTACCGATGAACGCGTCGATCCATCAAAGAAGGAGCGATTTTATTATAAACACGGGATCGAAGAGTTCGTTAGGCAACTCGGCGAGAACAAACAAGTCCTGCATCCCAAGCCGATCGTGATCTCGCGACAGCGCGACGAAGTCTTCGTCGACGTCGTGCTCCAATACAACGACAGCTATAACGACCAGATTTTGCCGTTCGCCAATTCCATCGCGAACCCCGACGGCGGCACTCATCTCACCGGATTCCGCACGGCGCTAACAAGGGCAATTAATCAGTACGCAAAGCAAAACAGCCTTCTCAAAGAAAAGGACCCGTCCATTTCCGGAGACGACGTGCGCGAGGGATTGATAGCCGTTCTCAGCATTAAACTGCCGAATCCGCGCTTTGAATCGCAGACCAAGGTGAAGCTGGTCAACACGGAGATCGACGGAATCGTAAACTCGACCGCCTATGACGGGTTGATGACTCACTTCGACAAAAACCCGCCGATTGCACGACGAATTTTCGATAAGGTGCTTACCGCTGCGCGAGCGCGCGAGGCTGCCCGCAAAGCGCGCGAAACAATTCGTAAAGGTGCGCTCACTGGCGGCGGTTTGCCCGGAAAATTGGCGGACTGTTCTGAGCGAGATCCGGAATTGACGGAGCTCTACATTGTCGAGGGCGACTCAGCGGGCGGCTCGGCGAAACAGGGACGCGATCGGCGCTACCAGGCGATCCTTCCAATCCGCGGCAAACTCATCAACGTCGAGAAAGCGCGCGAAGACCAGTTTCTCAAAAACGCCGAGATCCAGGCGATGATCACTGCGATCGGCACCGGCATTGGCAAATCGAAAGAAGAGAGCAACGGCAAAGACGAGGGCGTGTTCGACATGACAAGGCTTCGTTACGGTCGCATCATTATTATGACCGATGCGGATGTGGACGGCTCGCACATTCGCACTCTTTTGCTGACATTTTTCTTCCGGCAGATGACCGATTTGGTGCGCGCAGGACGAATTTACATTGCGCAACCGCCGCTTTATCAGATCAAACGGAAAAAACGCGAGGAATACGTCGAAGACGATGCGCGGCTGAATAAGATTCTCATTTCCCTGGGCGCCGAGGACGTGCGGCTAAAGAATCTCGCCGACGAGAAAGAATTCACTGCGGTGCAACTGAAGGACATTCTCGAATCCCTCGAGAAACTCGCAAAATTAAGCGAAGCAGTGCGCCGCCACGGCGGTGACTTTGAAACGTATCTGGCCCACCGCAGTTCCAGGTCGGGCAAGCTTCCCAATTATCTGGTGAAGGTGCGCGACGGGAACGAGGAAAGCGCACATTATTTTCCTGACGAGAAAGCCGTCCGCAAGTTTCATCAGGAAAATCTCGATCTCAATTTGTTCGACACGCAGATCGGTCAGGAATTGCTTCCGTTAGGCGATGCACCGCCGCGGACGGATGGAACACGCAGACGCGGCAGGCTGGTCGAGTTGCACGAATCTGCTGCCATCGAAAAGATCATCGCCGAACTGGCTCGCAAAGGTTTGAAAGTCGATCATTACGCAACCTGCGACCAGCCAATTTTCGAGTTGATCGAAGGCGAAGGCGACAAAGCCGTTTCGCATCGGTTGTTTTCTATTCCGGAAATTCTGCAGAAGATTTTGGAGATTGGACGTCGCGGCGTGCAGATCAAACGTTTCAAAGGTATCGGTGAGATGAACGCCAAGGAGTTGTTTCAGACCACCATGAATCCCGAGAAGCGCAAGTTATTGAAGGTGGACTTGAACGAGGACAACGCGGTCGATGCCGACAAAATGTTCACCATTCTGATGGGCGACGTTGTCGAACCTCGCCGCCAATTCATCGAAGATAACGCGCTGAACGTGCGGAATCTCGACGTATAAACGAGATGGGAGGCTTGTTTCATAAGCTGCGTCATCCGCAGCGTTGTTACGTGGTCTGCACGATTCCTCGTTCGGGAAGCAATCTACTCACAGACGGACTGCGCGACACCCGCCGTGCGGGCATGCCGAAGCAATTTTTTCTTCCGAAAGACGAATCTCGCTATGCCGCAGAGCTCGGGCTCGACCCGGCGGCTGATTATGCCGCGTACGTGCGCGGCATCGTGAACAGCAAAACAACGCACAACGAGGTCTTCGGTTTCAAACTGATGAGCTGGTATCTGGACAATTTCCTCATGCGGCTGCGAGAGGCACACAGTTTTGGAAATTCTGCAACAAGCGATCTCGAGCTGCTGCAAAAGGTCTTTCCTCGTCTCAAATTCGTGCGCATCGTGCGGCGTCACAAATTGCGCCAGGCGCTGTCCACGGCTCGCGCACTCCAGACCGGACTTTGGAAAGTGCAGAAAGGAAAAAGCACTTTGCGAGAACCGGAGTTCGATCCCGATTTAATCGAGCAATCACTGCACGAAGCTGAACGGCAGGAGAAAATCTGGGATGACTTCTTTCGACGGATCGGAGTCAAACCGTTCCAAGTTGAGTATGAAAAACTTTGCCAACATTATGAGGCGACGATCCGCGCAGTATTGAGTTTTCTAAAATTCAAACTTCCGGCGAGTGCCCGCGTCGGTCCACCTGCGACGACGCGGCAGGCCGATGAGATTTCCCGAATGTGGGAAAAGCGATTTTTGGCGGAGCGTCCTTCTGCATACTCGCCAGCTTCCAGGTAAAGCAAGTCATGTTGAATCCAAACGAAAAAGTAGAGCCGGTAAACGTAGCCGAGGAAGTATCGCGGTCGTTTCTCGACTATTCGATGTCGGTCATCATCTCTCGCGCATTGCCGGATGCGCGCGACGGACTCAAGCCATCGCAGCGGAGAATTCTCTACGCGATGCACGACTTGTCGCTTTTCCCCGGACGGCAGCACCGGAAATGCGCAAAGATCTGCGGCGACACGAGCGGTAACTACCACCCGCACGGCGAAGCGGTGATTTACCCCACGCTGGTCCACATGGCGCAA
>JBKOYE010000207.1:0-5948 GCA_046725275.1 Verrucomicrobiota bacterium | reverse complement strand
GTTAAGGTCGCGCAGTCCACCTTTTATATCGAAGCTATGCCGGCGCTCTTTCAAGTATTCGAGATCAAGTTCATCGGGCTCGACCGGTATGCCGTGACGTCTTCGATCGAATGCATAATTGAACTCCAGCCAGCCTTTGCGCGGGAACCAACCAATGCCACCGCTCACGTCGCCCGCACGTGCATAAGAATTAAGCACGGTTCCGAGTGGCGTTGCGTAGTCGTTTGCCTTCTGGCCGCCAACACTGGCGAAGAAAAGAAAATCTTTATACCCGTACTTGAATCCGGCATTTCCACCAGCCTGCCAGTTGTTTGTTCCTCCGAACGTAGTTACATAGCCCGAGAGACCTGGATGATACGTATCATAAGTTGAGATTCCATTGACCACTCCGCCCATTGCGTTGCTGCCGTACAGGAGCGTAGCCGGTCCTTTGACGATTTCCACTCGATCAAGTGAAAGCACATCGATCGGCTCAACCTCGTCGGCTGATTGCGAAGCAATGCCGCCTAAGCGCAGTCCGTCTTGTAACACCAGTACGCGGTCTCCGTCGAAGCCGCGGATTACAGGTCGCCCGGATCCGGGGCCAAAGCTACGTTTGCCGACGCCGAGCTGACCATCAAGGGCTTCCCCGATCGATATTGGATTTCTTTGGATCAGCTCTAGCGCCCCAACTGAGTTAACTGATTGATAAGCCGAGGTGACTGCCTCTGCGGATCCGCTTGCAGTGACGGTCACTTGTTCGTTCACTGGAGCCAAAGCTAGTTCAAAATCCGTAGTTATCGTGCGTGCCGTCGAGAGTGTTATCGTCTTGACTACGTCCGGCACTCTATCGAGATGAGCGATCAGCTGGTAAGTTCCAGCAGGGATGTCATGAAACTCGTAATGGCCGGACTCATCGGTCAAGGCGGTCTTCTTAAGTTCGGCAATGGTGACCACCGCGTTGCGTGCAGCCTGGCCCGAGGGTTGAACGTGAACGGTCCCGCTGATTTCGCCACGCTGCGTTTGGCCGGCGGCGACAGTAATTAAGGAAAGGCATGTCGCAATACTCCAAAAGAGAGTGCCTTGACGCATATTTATTTCCCCTAGAGGTCTATTCGCCGCGCCCGGGACGCGCCCTCAAAAGCTAATTATTGAAAACGACATTCAATTTCAGTAAAACGCATGGAAATTACAACGCTGCCCTCTGAGTTGTCAAATCAAAAATTCCGCAGTCAAAAAATCAGCTTTGGACTGGAGGTTCACATTTAGCCGCAGCAGTCCGAGTTCGAGGTTCGTTAAATCGTCGGAGCCTCGTGCGATAAACCCGAGATGGTCGTCGATAATCTCTCCAGTCAAGCGCGGTGGTGTGGCCTCAGAAAACCCATAAGGTGGCAAAATGCGTTCCTTTTGTTCTCCTTTCGTTTGAGCTGGCGCCCGCTCGATGTCTTGTACTGGATCGTCAATCGGTCAATCGGTTTTCATTAGCTCGCGCCGCCAGCAAGACGGTGGCACTAACTACCGATACTGCAACAAGGAATATTAAGAACAGACGGATTGGTGAGTTCATGACAAGGCCTCCTATGGGGTAGGAATGGGTAGCTGCGAGGCCGCTGCAAAATTGGAAAGCGCCAAAAGCGCGCGGCGATCAGGCGCGATTTGGCTATGGCTGTGGTTGTATTTTTGTCGGTTCCACCTCCTCCCAAATGTTCCACTCTCTCAGTTCCTTGTATCCATTCCAATAGCCCAAGTGTCCGGTATCTTTGACACCTCGTTCCGGGGTGTAAAGCTCCACCCGCGGTTCACCGTTGACTATTGAAAACCTGAAAGTCAAGCGGCTCAAACAATGCACTCCGCCAGTAAAAATCTCTGGTCGTATTTTGAAAGTCCACTGGCTTACGGCGTCTGCTACTGCCTGTTTGAATGCCGCATTAATGGCTGGATGGATTTTAACTATCGCTACTTGTCCCTGATCGTTGATCGCAATCTTTGCCTGGACCACAGCAGTTATCTTTCGCTGAACTGCATCTGTCGGATACACGGGTAACGCCGTAGTTATAGCAACCTCCCGGGCGTATGATTCAGGATAACCCGGCCAGTTCTTCGCCGTCTGTGAGTGACAAACAGCTACGGAAACAATTGTAAGAAAAACAGCAGCATACGATCGAAGTGGGTGCATGATCATCACGGCTCACCTTTCTATTGCGGAGACGACGACCTTGCTCATCGCATTGTGCCTTGCACAAGACGGCTCGAAGGTTGGGAGGATTGAGCGGCGCTGAGTTGCTTATATCCCTCGCTAAAGCCGAAGTCAAGAACTGGGCCAACGAGTCGAGACTATTTGATTCCTTCTCTAATAACTCTTTAATTTGAATGCGGCCTGCCGGCACGTTAGCCTATGTTCGGGGTGTGAGATCAGGGTTTGGAATCCTCTGGTTTTGCCCTTCGACCGACCATTGCCCGCTGTTGTGCATTCATCAGAGGTAACACAGCCTGAATCTCATCGAGCGTGCCGAAGAGGATCAATTCCATAACTTCAACATCGGAAAGCGAAGTAGTAGCCGTCTTTAGTTCTTCTGTTCCTGGAGCATCAATCGAATTAATCTCGTTCGGCAGATCGACGACCATTACGTAACCTGATTCACCAGCTTTCACTTTGACGAACGAACGTGGATTGCGAGAAACACTGACACCTGATCGATCTAGTGATGGACCAAAAAGTTCATCGTTCGAGTTGTTAATAAAGACCGGTAGTCGTCCGGTGAGTGCGCCTGCCATCGTGCCAGCAACCTGTAAACCCTTCGCACCAATCTTGGTCAATGTTTTCTTCTCGCCGCGTGACCGACGCTTGCGCTGTTGTTATCTTCTGATTCCCATTAAGTAGATCGACCAGCTCGGCTTTGCCCGCTTGCGCTCCTGATATGCGCGGACGACTCAGCCCGGTGATGCGGCGCCATTTCTCCCAACTCCAATCGACGTAGTCGTACTCGCTTTTCGGCAATCCTCGTTGTCCGTGTGCAACAGACAGATTGAAGAAGGCCGCGCCAATCGCGGCTGTTCCGGACATCTCAAGAAAATCTCTCCGTTGGACGTTCAATTTTTTTATGTCTCAGCGTAAGTTGATGTTCACCACGTGTTGACCGCGAGGTACGACGAATTCAACTCTTCTATCAATGGCACTGAAACGAAAATCCGCGGCGGCCAGATCCCGGCCGTCGAGCGACACTCGCAGCGGCTTTGTTCCAACAAACAGACTAATCTTCGTTGCTGTTTCCGTATTACAAATTGCTTCGAGTTCGTCTGGACCAATCCGTGCGGCTATGTTTATCGGAGACGGACTTACGAACAATGCTTTCTCACCGCGACGCAACCAGCCTGAGTTCTGAACTGCAAAGGATTCCAGAACGTTTCCGTTCAGGGTAACGACCAGACTCGCAGCATACGCACTCCATTCGCCTTGTTTGATTCTTGCCGGCCCCGATCCGCTGTGAAACAAAACCAGGTCTGTCGTTCCGCCGCGTTGAACGCGGATGCCTCTCACGTTCGCGCCGGTCACTTCGGTCATTTGTTTGGTTAGAGCCAACGCCGTGCCTTCAACTTTGGAAGGAACAATTGCCGTCAGAAACTGTGTTTCGCTAACCGGTTTGACTGTCTTGAAGTCGAGATACGCAGGTTGCGCCGGCGTTTCGGCGGGTGTGCCCGCTGAGAAAATATGATAGGGAATTCTTCCCTCCGCGATATTCAGCGTGGCCGCATTCGACGGAAATGAACGGACGATGAGCGATGCCTTTTCGCCTGTGTATATCGCTGTTAGATCTGAGGCCTTGATTTTCTCACGGTTCGGAAGGTGTAGAAGGAACTCAATCTGTTCTGGCGTACCACTCACCTTTAGGTCATCAAAAATGACGAAATAATTTGGCTTAACAAAAACAATTCGGCGCACGTAACTAGCCAATCGATTCTGATAGACCGACGACAGTTCACTCCCTACCGTATCGTAAAACTCGCTGGTGATTGAATCCGTTATGCGCGGATACTGCTTGAGCGCCTTGAATTGCGTAGTATCGGGAATCGTTTGGCTTTCAGGATTGCCCCCGACAAGTATTGTGTTGTGTCCGATGGCTTGCGTGAAGAATGTCGCGTAGTAAGGATCTTTGTAGTAGTCAGACGAGCCGGCTTCACTGATCAGAATCTCACCGAACCCGGACAACAAAAACGAACCCTGATCAGCGTGGTGATGATTGAAGTTTGGCCCTGCGCGAAATAGCAAGACCAAATCATCACCGCCCCACCCAGAGCGAAATACCGCATTGCCCTTGTCGTGGAAGATTCGCGAGGTCGGAAGCTTCGGTGGCTCTGACGCAACCGAGTCGTCGTAGAAAATAAACTTCGCCAACGATGGTCTATCGAATTGTGAATAGTACCAACGTGCTACTGGATCTTTTGAGTGATAAACGATCGCCGGAATACCATGACCAGCTGGCGGATGCGTATCTCCCATGTCGGGAGTTGCTGTTACTGGCTGGACCAACGTGTACAGTGGATATGTGAGCGAGTCCAGAACATGGGTTTGCTTCCAGTAGTTGGCTCCGAAGGCCCTATTCACGGCAACCAGCGCAGGTCCTAGAGTCTCAGCATCAAACTCGTGATAACTAATTCCTTCCCCGTAGCTACCATCTGGCAGATAAGTCGCGGCCATGTGGTCCTCGAGCTTGCGCATGAGGCCGCCAACATAGAATTCAAACGTCCCCATTCTCTCTTTTTCAGAGAGATCGTTGGCGATACTCGACGCAGCGATCAGTGCGCCGCCAACGGTGTGGGCAATCCAGTTACTGGTGTTTGCCATTATGCGGTTGTCGGCGACATATTCCTTGAACGTGGGGATGATCGATTTCTCGATCAGCGCACGGCGAATTAGTGCGCGTTCTGTTTCTGACAGATCGTAGTAAAGAAGGTCGTAACCGAATGCCACATCGGGGCTGCCAGCACCCCGGCAGGGTAATAAGTGTATTGGCCGTGCGCCCTGAACCAAGGCGGCTCCCAATGTGGCCAATGCGCGACATCGAGCATCGCTGTCTTCGCCGTGGTGCGCGCTTCCTCGTTCCCGGTGAGGTAGGCTTCCAATGCGTTGTGCGCGATCCGCGAACGCGCGCGATTAAGAACATCGAAATACCCGAGTAACGAAGGCAGCACGTTTTCTGAATCCAGCAACTCAAACACATCGCCGCCGTGCGCAAGATCGCCAGTGGCGCGCGCAGTTTTCGCCGTGGTTTGCAGATTGGTCCATAGGCCAGCGAGTCTAGGATCGTGAGTGCGCGCTATCAACTTCTCACGATCGCCTGCAGAAAAGAAGAATAAAGTTACTCACCGGCGAGTCCGCTCCAAGTGCTTGTTCGGCGTGAGCCTGATAAATCCACACAACTTCAAATGACTCTGAAGCTATTAAAGAATCGCACCGCCGCAGATGATTTCAAACCAGATGCCGTGTTGCTCGCATAAATAAGGACAAAGATTTTCGTTTTCGCATCGATGATTCGCCCTTTTCGATGCCCGAGCGTTTCAGCATCTGGAAAGTGATAAATGAATTCTTTTCCCACGTGGCCATTTACCTGGATGCTTGACTGGCTCGCTGGCTTGGCATCGTCACCGCCGATTGTGAACTCTAAGCCACCGAGTTCGTTTGCGTCACCGCTTTCTGTACGCATTGCTTCGGACGGAACCAAAACAATAATTTCATATGCAGTGCTCACGTGTGCCGGTTTACGCGGCCCGTATACGTAGATTGACTTATAGCCTTTCGGGTCTATGTCGCCGTATTCATTTTCAATTCGGTGCGGTTTGGATGGAACGTCTATTCTGAATCCTAAGCGCGCGGGAGCTAAGACTTGCCACGAGGATTGGGCAGTCTTCGCGCCTAGAGTCTGCGAACAAGTACAGATGGCCAGAATGAGCGCGAGAGATAAGGCACTAAC
>JBKOYE010000085.1:0-14280 GCA_046725275.1 Verrucomicrobiota bacterium | reverse complement strand
TTTTTGTTCCAGACGACCTGCTCGCGCAGCACAATTCGGCGCTGAAGATCGTGGGCCGGGTTTCGGACGTCATCAATGTTGCGGGGAAAAAAGTGAATCCGGCGGAAATAGAAGCGCACTTGCTGCGTTTTGACGGTGTTCGCCAGGCGGTCGTGTTCGGTCGTCCGGTAGGCGCGGGATTGCGCAACGAAGAAGTGGCAGCATGCGTGCTGGCATCACCGCAGGTAAGCGAAAACGACCTTTTGCGATTTTGTCGCGCCGCGTTGAGCGCGTGGCAGGTGCCGAAGCGAATCTTTATCGTGGATTCAATTCCGACGAACGAGCGCGGCAAAATCAGCAGACGCGAGCTGGCGGTGCGCTTCTCACAAAGGGCTGAGAGTTCTCCGTTGCGAACATTGGCTTCTTGATACAGCCTTGAAATGGGGTTTGCTTAGACCGCAGAACATTTAGGCTGACAACACGTGGCAAACCCAAGCTGATACAAGCCCTGATGGAACGTTCGGATAGCGAAGAGCGCGAGCAGATCGACCGGCCACCCGCTCGGCAGGAGGAGGAGCCTGCAACAGAACCCGCCGCGAGTGCCGAAGCTTTCCAGTCCGACGAATGGTGGCGCGCATCAGCGCCCGCTTCTGACTGGGCCGAACCGGTTGCCGACGTCCCGTCCACCGAAATCGCGCAGCGTAAGGAGTCAGGGACCGCTGATGTTTATTTTTGCGGTCGGACAAATTTGTTTCCGTTGAACCTGGCAATACGAGCAATCGGAAAAGAGAACCTGACCGGTCTGCTGCGCGCGTGCTGGGACCAGGAACCTGTCGATGTTCTCGCGCGGGACGGCGAGATCGTTCTGGCCACAACTCGGGACCCGGACCTTTATTGTCCGGACACGCCTCCCGTTCTCGCCAACGTCGATCCAGAAATCGTCGCCAATGGTCGCGAACAGCAGCGAGAAAATGGAACGCCATTCCTGCTAACGCTTGCCCGCAACGAATCGATCGAGCGGCAGCCGGCGTTCGATTTGATGCGGCACTATGGCCAATTGCTCTTTTCTCAACTGTGGGCGGCGCCAAATGTCTGGATCATGTTTGAAAAGAACGCGGAACTGTTGAGCGGGTTCGCCGACGTCACCGGCGATCCGGATGTGGACGATTGGTCACTGGAAACGTTGCGCCTCGTCCAGAACCCGGACCAACCAGCAGGCTTCGATCCGGCGTCGATTCCGGCTTACACAAGGGAAGGCTTCGATCGCGTCCAGAAATTGAAACTGACCTCGGATGAGGCCCAATTCGCCTCGCAATTCAATGGAGCGCGGTCGGTGCAACAGATTGCGAAGAATCTGCGGCTGGATTTGAAATCTGCCCGGCAACTCCTGTTCCGGTTCGTTGCGCTTGAAATCATAGAGTGCTGGCCTGCCAGCACAGCTGCGAAGTCCGAACCGAAGGGCGGCATGAGGCGATTGTTCGGGCGTGGCCGATAACGTCGCGTCGTCCGCGGCGGACGCGCGCTCATGAAGAGAAGAATTCTCGTCGTCGATATCGGCGGCAGCTTTGTCAAACTGCTCATGTCGGAGCGCGTAGAACGCGAATTTGCTTCCGGTCCGCAAATGACTCCAAAGCAATTCGTCGCCAAATTTAAGCAGACCGTGCGCGACTGGAAATTTGATGTTGCGTCGGTCGGATTTCCGGCGCCTGTGCGCAACGGACGGATTCTCCGAAAACCGAAGCACTTGGGTAAAGACTGGGTCCATTTCAATTTTGCGCGGGCACTCGGAATACCGGTGCACATCGTGAACGATGCAGCCATGCAAGCGCTTGGCAGTTATCTCGACGGCGGGCGTATGCTGTTTCTCGGACTCGGGACAGGGCTAGGATCGGCGCTGGTCTGGGAGAGAAATTTGATGTCACTCGAGTTGGGCGACCTTCCATATCCAAACAGAAAGATCATTGAAGACTATCTCGGTGTCCCTGGCCTAACGACGCTGGGCAAGAAAAAATGGAAACGTGAAGTGCTCTATGCGGTCGGCCAATTAAAGCGCGCCTTCATTGCCGATTACGTGGTTCTCGGCGGCGGTCTGGTGCATCGGTTTGGGCAATTACCGAAAGGAATTGTGCGCGGCCAAAATGAAAATGCATTCCTCGGTGGACGCCGTTTATGGGAAACGAAGAAAAATTCGCGCGAGCTGAAGTGGCACCTCTTGTAGGATCAGCGAATTTCACTCTGACTTAAGTCAGGATAAGAAGCCAAGCGCTGTTGTCGTCTTAATGCGCCGCTGGTTTTCAGATGCAGGAGCAGGATGCGTCTAAGTTCGGCAATCGTTTGAGGTAGATTGAATGAGCCGTGCGGGCCTGGCACGATCAGTTCGGACTGCGCGTCGTCGAGGTGCGAACTCCAATAAGGAACCACGCCGTCGGTACTGTTCGGTGAATCACCTTTTCCGCGGTCGCCGATGATCGAGTGGCAAGGCACGGTCATTTTTGCGCTGTTTACGACTTTAAATATAGGATTCTTGGGCGAAAGACCGCTGACACTGTTAAGGCGCCTGGCGCTTCCGGTGTATTGACTGAGATCGACGTCTGTCAGCGCGGTCTTGATCGCGCCCGCCATTGAAAAAGGAAGCTTGATCAAACTGCTGCCGAGTCTTCCCAGGCCGCCTAGTGCCTCCTCGCTGCCACGATGCGGCGTGCAAATGAACACAACCCGCTTGATTCGGGGATTCGCCTGAAACACTACCGCTCGATAAATCAGACTGTCACGAGAGGTATGGACGAGAACTTCATTCGCGGCTTCGCCCACGGTTCGCTCCCACATTGCGGGTGTGAGGGCGACAACTTGCATGTGCGCCAGGATCCCGCCCATGCTGTGACCCACGAGCACATATCCGTGGTGGTTCGGATAGAGTTTGTCCACCTTCCCGAGCGCCTCGCGCAAACGCAGAGCAGAATAAAGCATCGGATAGCCTGTCGGGTACGCGAACACCCAAAACTGATAGTGCTCACGCAGCTGCGGATCCGCTTGGAGCTCGTTGATCGGCTGCGCCCACATGAATGGACTCGACGCCAGGCCATGTATAAGAACGACCGGAATTCGATTGGGATCGTAAGGCTGAAGGAAATACAGCCCCATGTTTTCGGAATAATGACTGGGCCGGAAAGTTGCCATGAGCTTCTTCGCCAAAAAATTTGACGGAGGCCGGTAATACGCGATCGCCGCTGTGTAATCAGCAGCCAGGGGCCGAAGTTTCCCCTCCACTTTCGCCATCGACTGCTGCGAAGGTTGCCGCAGAGCGAGAGTGGCATCGGTGCCTTTGAAATCGAGCGTGGCCGTGACTGGGGCGGCGATTCCTTTAACCGGCACAAAAGCTTCACGCGGAGTTACTGCTCGCACGCCGACCAGCGCACCGCCCACGCCGTTCTGGATGTTGATTTCCTTCACCTCTCTTGTCTCAACCTGGCCAGGCAACTCGAAGGTTGTGAAGTAATCAGGTGCCCAGGCGCCGTAGCTGGCGGGCTGAAAGCGCAAATGGTAAGTCGCGCTTGCGTTACTCAGAACTAACGGACGGTTCCACAACCGACCACCTTCGCTCGAACGCAGCAGCACGGTAAGCTCCGCCGCTGCCGCATTGTAAGCGCCACGCGGTGGCGTTTCCTGAGTGCCCGTGGCGAGTTGAGAAGAAGCGATAGTGGCGGCAGCCTGCAAGTAGTCAGCCGCACGCCGTTCGAGCGGCACGTGTGCGGAACGCGCCTCACGCAGAAGGCTGGCGGCAGGCGGATACTCGACGCGGGGCGCGGTCGGACTTGTCGCGCAGCCGGCGACAAATGCCAGACATATCGCGGGCGCGAAAAATCGGAGTGGAATCCGGCCTAACGAATACTTCGCAATTAACAAATTCTTAGCCGCAGAAGACGCGCGAGGCGCACTTGGATCCTACCAATTTCCCAGTGAGTCAACGCCCATTGGACCAAAACTATCGAATTGTTCGATCTCAATCCGGTGCGGTCCAGTTGTTCTGGTGGCGAAATCAACGTCGCCGGCCATCTGCTGCTGGCCTGCCTTCTGGTAAGCGTCGTAATGGGCCTGCGTTCCTATGTAGACCTTGTCCTTATTCGCGGTCGGATAGGCGTAATAAGTCTTCCCGTTGTATTTCACGGCAGAAACCTTGCCGGCTGGCAGTTGGTTCACATGTTGTTGCTGCTTTTGCGTCGTGACCGTCTTCATCTTGAAGCCCGACTGGGCGAGCAGGGCTTCCTTTTGAGAAGAACCGGACGCAGCCTGAGTGGTGGTTGTGGTCTGGCATGCTGTCATTAATGCCATGTTGATCATGGCGCCCATAACGACTGTTAATGTCAGGAGTTTTTTCATATGCGTAGAGTAAGCGTAGTGGGTGTGCCGCTGGTTCTACAAAAGATTTGGACACGTTTTCAAGAGAAATTCTTCCCGAAGCATTCATCCCCGCGATTTGGCTTGACTTGGTCAAGCGGCGTCAACACGATGGCGCGCCAAAGAAAAGGAGAAAATATGAAGAACCACACTCACCTCGTTATCTCGGCTTTATCCGTCGCCACGTTTGCGCTGCTGGCACCCACTTCGTTTGCTCAAAAAGGAGGTGCGATGTCAAAGGCTCAGGCGATAGCACAACAGCTTAACCTCACGCCCCAACAAAAGGAGAAAGTCCTGCCTATTCTTGCCGCCGAAGCACCAAAAGTGAACGCAATCAAGAACGACAATTCGCTTTCAAGCATGATGAAAATGCAACAAATCAGGACTATTCATCAGCAGACCGATCCGCAGATGAAGGCGATCTTGTCACCTGAGCAGTACCAAAAACTGAAGCAGATTCGCACACAGACGATTCGCGACGCCACAGCAGGCCGATACTGAGACTGACTAATGGCCGTCCGTGGCTGAGCGTCAGAATCGTTAATCTCGTCGCTTTGTCGCGGAATGTGCAGCTCTTAACCGCACATTATCGCGGAAAGAATAAAGCGCGATCGCTGTAGGTGGCACTGGATTCCTGCGGAATCCGTGCTCTGTGAAGAGTTGTACGCCACAAGTGCGTTTTCTCATGTCTGGTCATCGACCACTCAACGATCACTTCGCGAAGCTTTGCGACATTGTCGCAAAACTGCGCGCCCCCGACGGTTGTCCGTGGGACCGCGAGCAAACGAACGAGTCATTGCTGCCGGCATTGATCGAGGAGGCGTACGAAGTGGCCGAGGCCGCGCGCGTGCAGGACGATGCGCATTTTCGTGAGGAACTCGGTGATCTTTTGCTGCTCGTGGTCATGCACACCCAAATCGCGCGCGAAACCGGCCGGTTCGACATCGACGCGGTGATTAGTGATGTCTCCGACAAGTTGGTTCGGCGACATCCGCATGTGTTTGGCACGAGCGACGCGCGCGACTCCAGCGCCGTCCTCAAACAATGGGAAGCAATCAAACGCGAAGAAAAAAAGACCGACTCACATTACCTGGCCAGTTTGCCAAAAGCATTACCGGCACTGGTGCGCGCGCAAAAAGCGCAATCCAAAGCGGCCCGGATGAATTTCGACTGGACAGAACTGCGCGGTGTAATGGCCAAGGTGGAAGAAGAGCTTCATGAGACCAAACAGGCGATCCAGTCGCAACAGCAGGAAAGGATCGAAGACGAGATTGGCGATATGCTGTTCGCGGTCGTGAACATGGCGCGGAAATCCAAGATCGACGCGGAAAGCGCGCTGCAATCTGCCACCGACAAGTTTGTCGCGCGCTTCAACCGGTTAGAAGACGAACTGAAAACGCGCGGAAGGAAACTGGGAGATGTGGAACTGGCGGAGATGGACGCGATTTGGGATACAATCAAGAATGACAAAGCTCGAATGCCGAAAGACGAAGGAATGACGAAGCTCGAATGACGAGGTGCCGGGCAGTGTCGCTCGCGTCAATTCGGATTTGGTGATTTGGTATTTGGTTTTCCTTCGACATTCGACATTTAGCATCCATATTTCGCCTCCCGATGAGCCTGTTGATCAACCTTTGCCTCGTGCTTTTCGTGCTGGTCGCTGCGCTGATGGTGTTTGTCATCCTGATGCAGCGACCAAAGAGCGAAGGCTTGGGCGCGGCCTTCGGCGCAGGGGTTACGGAGAATATTTTCGGCGCGCAAACCACGAACGTACTCGTGAAGTTCACGACATGGCTGGTTGGAATATTTTTCGCGCTTACCTTTGCGTTGTCGGTCCTGTATGCGCACCACAGCACGGCCAGTAGCGCTTTCCGTCGTGAACTGATGAAAACGCAAGGCGGACCGCAAACTTCGCCTGCGCCTGCCGGAGCTCAATCATCGCCCGTCTCGTCGCCGGCGACTTCGCCGGCTCAGGCTTCGCCAGGTACTTCTGCGCCGCCGAATTCTGGCGCAGGCGTTTTGCCCGCGGGCAGCCCAGCGCCAGCCGCTTCACCCGCGGCGACGGCGCACCCCTAGCGCTCGCCGTGAAAACCGCAGTCAGCGGTTGGCTCGAGCGATTCGTTACAATAGTTGGAGTGGTATCATGAGCGGTGTGGACCGATGTGAAAACCGACGCCAGTCAGCCGCGCGTCGATGTACGTCAGCGGCCGATAGAAATAATAGAGCATGCCAGACTCCGGGAAGATGATGTAGTCGCGTCCGTTCTGATTCCAGCGTTCGATATGCGGCGAGCGAAAGAAAGCGTAGCTCCCGATATATATCAGTATGAACACGAAGAGTATCAGCACGAGACGCTTCACAATAAGGGAAACTTAGGCGATCCGCTCATCATCTAACGACCCAAGCTCAGCGACGGCGGCCGCAGGGCGCGCCGATTGCAACAGTGACGCGATGCCGCCGTTCGCTGCAGGGCGCTATTAGGCGGCATTCTCCTCATTTAGTCCTGTAGCTTGACGATTCCCAATTGTTTGGCGATCTCGTCGCTGTCGGATGGCTTCGCATAGTGTGTATGCATGGTGGCCTAACTATGATTAGGCGAATGCTTGCAAAACATCACGAAGATTTCTTCGCCTAATCCAACTGCTACTTCGCTTTGCGCGCGAATTTTGGCGGGAAGAGCCAGAGAAGCTTTCCTTCATCCGATTCAGGATCGATGTCGAGCAACGCCACGCCGGCTTTGGAAAGCTTGAGCGAAGCGCCGGTCAATTCCGAAATCACATTCGTAAAGTCGGGTTCATGGCCCACCACCAACAAGACTTTTGAGCGATGCCGTTTCAGCACGGTCCGCAACTCGCTCATCCCGAATCCCGGCTCGAGCAATTCGTCCGTTCGCAGCTTCACTTTTAGATAATCCGCTGCGATCTTGGCTGTTTGCGATGCGCGCGGCAACGGACTGGTCACGATCAAATCCGGTTTTACCTTGAGCCGCTCAAGGAATTTCGCCACCTGGCGCACTTCTTTTTTGCCGAAATCCGTGAGCGGCCGCTCGTCGTCGGGCTTTGTCCAGTCGGGCCAATCGGCCTCGCCGTGTCTGAGAAAATAAAGTTGCACGGTTTAAACAGTCATTCTTCAAAGAATGTGCCATTTTGGCCTGCGCGTGCGCGAGTCGGTTTGCCAGAGGCGGACGCCACCGAGAAAAGCATTTCGGTTGTGTCCTAACTCGACGCCATCCGGCAGCTCGTCCAATTTCTTCGCGCTGCCGCCACCGAGCACCACGTAATCAGCAATGAGTGATTTCTTCAACAACACAACGGCGCGAAGCGCTTCGCATGTCCATTGTTTTTCGCCCAAGCGTTTCATTCCGGATTTGCCAAGGCAATCCTCGATGATTTGGCCGTTGCCGTAAGGCAGATCGCCGAGCTCAAGCGGGAGGACGTTCGTTTCCCAAATCAACGTCGATCCCAGCCCGGTGCCCAGTCCAAGAAACAACATCCGCCGGCCGCGGAAACTGCCGAGCGCCTGCATGGCGGCATCATTGATGATGCGGACCGGTTTGCCTAACGACTTCTCGAAATTGAATCGTGGCCAGCCCAGCCCGAGATGCTTTGGTTCGCTCACGATGCAGCCATTGCGGACGGGCGATGGGAATCCCATCGAGATGGCGTCGAAGGTCCAATCCTGCACCAGCGGTTTGATCTGAGCCACCATTTCGCGCGGCGTCATTTCCAAACCGGATCTGAATTTTCGCCTTTGCGCGCGCGAAATCATCAACTTTACGTTCGACCCGCCAATGTCGATGACGAGGATCTTTTTCTTCACTTCGTCTCCGATTTTGTCGTTCCGGTCGCTGCGGTTTCATGCACAACCGCGATCGGCACCAGCCGGTCCGCACGCGCTTTCTTCGTCGAGCCACCGAGCTTTTTCATGCGCTCGCGTGAGACTTCGCGAAATTGCCATTGGGCCTGCCGCCGCGGTTCCGCACCTTCCGGCTTTAAACGCCGGTACGTACCGTCCGGCTGCAACTCCCGCGCCTTAACGCGATCGTTCAGAAACGCTGGAATGACATCGTTAACGATTTGATCGCGCAGCGTCGGTGTCTCGATTGGGAAGGCCAGCTCGATTCGCCGGTAAAAATTGCGCGGCATCCAATCCGCGCTGGAAAGAAAAACCCGCGGCTGACCGGCATTTTCGAAATAGAAAATCCGGCTGTGCTCGAGAAATCGGCCAACGATGCTGATAACACGAATGTTTTCGCTCAGACCTGGAACCTTCGGACGCAAGCAACAGATCCCCCGCACGACCAGATCAATGGTCACATCGGCGCAGGACGCTTCATAGAGTTTTTCAATGATCTCCTGATCGACCAGTGCGTTCATCTTCGCAACGATCCGGGCTGGCTTGCCTGCCAGCGCATTGTCGCGTTCCCGCTCGATCAGCTTGATGAGCCGGCTGTGCATGTCGAACGGCGCCACCATCAATTTTTTCAAGCCCGGATAACCGGCGAGACCGGTAAGCGTGTTGAAAACGGTTGCCACCTCTTCGCTCAGTTGCGGTTCGCTGGTGAGCAGACTGAAATCGGTGTAAATGCGCGCCGTCCGCGGGTGATAGTTTCCCGTGCCGAGATGGACATAACGCCGAAGTTCGTCGGCGTCACGCCGAACGATCAGCAGCGCTTTGCAATGGGTTTTTAGGCCCACTACGCCATAGATCACGTGCGCGCCGGCTTCTTCCAGGCGCCTGGCCCACTGAATGTTGCTTGCCTCGTCGAAACGCGCTCGCAGCTCGACGATCGCGGTGACTTGTTTTCCTGCGTTAGCCGCGTTGATGAGCGCCTCGACAAGGGGTGAATCTCCGCTGGTCCGGTACAGCGTGATCTTCATTGCAAGGACCTGCGGATCGTTCGCCGCCGTCTCGACCAACTCGACGACTTCATCAAAGCTGTCGTAAGGGTGATGCAGAAGCACATCCTGTCGTCGTAATACTTCGAAGAAATCTGCGTGTGGCGGCAACGCCGGGTCCCGCGCCGGTTGAAACGGACGGTCTTTTAGTTTGGCAAATGCATCGTTCGCAACGAGCGGCATAAGATGCGTCATCGACAGCGGGCCATCGAGCTTGTACGCGTCGGCTTCGGACAGATTGAAAAACTCGAGTAGCAGCTCGAGAAAATCTTTCGGACAATCAGCTTCGACTTCCAGCCGCACCGCGTTGCCGCGGCTGGAGCGTCGCAGTTCCTGCTCGATGGTGCGCAAGAGGTTCTCCGCTTCTTCATCGTCGATGTAGAGATCGCTGTTCCGGGTGACACGAAACGCGTGTACTCCATCCAGGATCAATCCGGGAAACAACTCGCCGATGTGCTCTTTAATGAGCGATGCCAGGTAAATGTATTCCCATGGCTCGTTCGCACCGGTGCCACGCGGCATGAGGATAAGCCTCGGCACAACTCGCGGCACTTGGACAATGGCGTGCAGCGGCTCGCCGCGACGGCGCATCTTCGCGCGCACCAGCAGATTGTGGCTGCGATTCAACAGATGCGGGAACGGATGACTGGCGTCCACGGCCAAGGGCGTCAGCATCGGCAGAACTTCCTGCTTAAAATAGCGATTTGCCCACGCCGCGCGTTTTGCCGACAACTCCGCGATCTCGCGCACGTAGATCCCATTCTTCGCCAACTCCGGCAGCAATTCGTTTTTCCAAAGCGCATACTGTGTGGTCACCAGTTCGCGCACCGTCTTCTGGATGCGGTCGAACACCTCGCTGGGGCTCAACCCGGCGGGGCCGACATCGCTCGTCTCGCTCTCGATCTGTTGTTTGATCCCGGCTACGCGAATCTCGAAAAACTCATCCAGATTTGAGCTGAAAATCGTAAGGAATTTAACCCGTTCGATGAGCGGTTGCGTGGTGTCCTGCGCTTCCTCGAGCACGCGTCGATTGAACGCGAGCCAGCTCAACTCGCGGTTGGTAAAATTCTTCGGGTCGCCAAAACGCTCATGCGCGGTTTGGATAACCTGTGGAACAGTGATCGCGCCGCTTTTCTCTTCAATCCGAGGTGTGGCCTGGGCTTGCGGCATGTCTTAAAAATTGCCGATCAGCCGCGCATACGCAACGCCCCTCACACGGCGGCCGTCAAACTCTTGTGCCTGATGTCTTCCGCTGCCGCGGCGTAGACAGCATCCTCGGAGATGTTCGTGGCGTGATCGCCTACGCGTTCGAGAGCACGCGAGACCAAGATCAAATTGAAATAGCCGCGCAACTGCTCCCTGTCCTCCATCATCCGTTGCGTCAGTTTCCGGTTTGCGTCACGATTCATATCGTCGAGTTGCTCGTCGCGGTCGCAGACCGAGCGAGCCAGCTCCACATTTTCCCGCACATACGCGTTAATGCCGTCTTTAAACATCGTCATCGCGTACGCCTGTATCGGCACGATTAATTGCACTTCGGGTAATGGCGGATGCCGATTCAGCTTGCGTGCGCGTTTCGCTATGTTCGTAGCCTGATCACCCACGCGCTCGATGTTTGGCGAAAGTTTAATGGCCGAAATCACCCGCCGCAGATCCGAAGCCACTGGCTGGTAGCGGAGCAAAATTTCGAATCCGTCCTTGTCGATCTGTTTCTCCAATTGATCGATCTCTTCGTCATCTGCGATTGCATGTGTGCAGAGATCGTCGTCACGCTGCAGCAAGCCCTTGATCGCGCGGTCGAGGCTCCGTTCGGCGAGGCCAGCCATCATCAGCAGATCGTTGCGCAACGCCGTCAGTGCCTCATCGAATGTTCCAAGAATGTGTTTTGGTATCACCATTGTGTTCCTCAGTTCTTGCTCGTCATACAATCGCGACACGCTCAGCGCTCGCGCTTAGAAAATCATCCAAACCTTCCCGTGATGTAATCTTCCGTCTGTTTCTCGGTTGGGTTGGTGAAAATTTTTGTCGTCGATCCAACCTCGATCAGCCGGCCCATGTAAAAGAACGCCGTAAAATCGGAGACGCGTCCCGCCTGCTGCATGTTGTGCGTGACGATGACAATCGTGTATTGCGTTCTCAGCCCCTGGATCAGCTCCTCGATCTTCGCAGTAGCGATCGGATCGAGCGCCGAGCAGGGTTCGTCCATCAGCAGGACTTCCGGTTCCACTGCGAGGGCGCGGGCGATGCAAAGGCGTTGTTGCTGGCCGCCGGAAAGGCTCGTGCCTGATTTGTGCAAATCGTCTTTCACTTCGTCCCATAACGCCGCCATCCTCAATGATTGCTCAAGCCGTTCGTTGAGGAATTTCCGGTCGCTCACACCATTCAAGCGGAGGCCGACGATGACGTTGTCGCCGATCGACATTGTCGGGAACGGATTCGATTTTTGGAACACCATGCCGACGCGTCTGCGCACAATCGCCGGATCCGCCCCGCTTGCGTAAAGATTTTGGCCGTGAAGGAACACGCTGCCTTCGATGCGAGCGTGCGGCACCAACTCGTGCATGCGGTTGAGCGCGCGGATGAACGTTGATTTTCCACAGCCGCTCGGGCCGATAATCGCTGTGACGGCTTTGGCGGGCATGTCCAGGCTCACGTTGTCTATCGCGCGCTTCGGTCCGTACCACATTGACACATTTTTGGCCTCCATCGCCAGAGGAAGCGGTTCCCCCTCTGTGTCGGTTAACGGCGCGCCGGCGGGCTCGCGAGGTTCGAGTAATTCGGGTTGCGGCATAGGCTGAGCAATCATGTTGAGACCTACGGCGATGCAGTGCGGACGCGGGTGACCAGCCTCACCAACACATTAACGCAGAAAACGCCTGTGACGAGAACAAGCGCTCCAGCCCACGCCTGGCGATGCCAGTCGTCGTACGGCGAGATTGCATACGTAAAAATTTGTAGCGGCAACGCTGCAATAGGCTCGCTCAGGTTGTGGTTCCAAAAGCGGTTGCCGAACGCAGTGAAAAGAAGCGGCGCCGTTTCCCCTCCCACGCGCGCGAGCGCGAGCAAAATACCTGTGATAATTCCGCGCGACGCAGTCTTCACCACGATCTGGACAATCGTTTTCCAGCGTGCGATGCCTAGGGCGAGAGCGGCTTCGCGATAACCGACAGGCACAAGCAGAATCACTTCCTCGGTCGTGCGGAGGATCAATGGGATCATGATTAACCCCAGCGCGAGTCCGCCGGCGTACGCGGAGAAACTCTTAAACCGCAACACAATCAGCCCGTAAACGACCACGCCCCAGATAATGGACGGGACGCCGTTCAGCACGTCCGCAATGAATCGCAGCACCGCGTTCACACGCGCTGTGCCGTACTCAGCCAGAAAAACTCCGCCGAGCACGCCGACGGGAATTCCAATGACAGACGCCAGCGCCAGTAACTCCAGCGTGCCGACGATCGCGTTGGCCATTCCACCACCGACCGCGCCGACCGGCTTCGGCAGATGTGTGAAGAATTCGAGATTAACCGCACCCACTCCGCTTTTGAGCACATGAAAAAACACGAGACCAAGCGGCGCGATCACAAGCACTGCGGAACTAAACGTGAGCCCGGAGAGGAGCGCGCTCTTGAACTTGCGCCAACTGTGGTGGTCTTTGCGCCGGGTCTGCATGTTTATTGAACTCGGTCTGGCGCCACGCCTGCGGTGATCGTTTTCAACAGCAGTTGTGCCAGAAGGTTGATCAAAATTGTGACGCCGAACAACACCAACCCAATCTCGAACAAAGCCTGTAGATACATATCTGTCGTCGCTTCGGTAAATTCATTCGCGATCACGCTGGCCAGCGTGTAACCCGGCTTGAACAATGACGCGGCAATCTCCGGTGTATTGCCAATCACCATCGTCACCGCCATCGTTTCGCCTAGCGCACGGCCGAGCCCGAGTATCACCGCGCCGAATAAACCTTTCCTCGCGTAACTGAGAACCGCGATGCGTGTTACTTCCCAGCGAGTCGCGCCCAGCGCGTACGCGGCTTCGCGCTGCAAATCAGGAACGCTCCGGAGGATTTCGCGCGAGACCGAGGTAATGATCGGCAGAATCATAATCGCAACAATGATCCCACCAGCAAGCATGCACGGGCCGTAAATCGGGCCACTGAAAAATGGAGTCCAACCGAGTATCTTCTGCAGGAACGGAAATGGATAATCGCGCAACCACGGAATCATCACGAAAATTCCCCACAACCCGAGAATTACGCTGGGGATTGCCGCCAGCATCTCGATAAGCGAGACGATCGGTTGCCGGATCCAGAGCGGCGCGAGTTCCGTCAAATAAACCGCCGTCGCGATGCTCAACGGCACTGCGATAAGTAACGCAATCAGCGAGGAGACTGCCGTGCCGTAAATGAATGGGAGCGATCCGAATTCTTCCGCCACCGGGTCCCATGTCGATCTGGTGAGAAAATGGAATCCGAATTTCTGAATCGCCTGCCACGAACCCTGTCCCAGTTCCCAGCCGATCAGAATGACCAGCAAAACGACTGCAAACGCCATCGACAGCGTGAGCCAGTAGAACGCCTTATCACCAAATCGAGACGGCGGCGACATCCGCGACCGCGCCGGGTGAATCGCTTCTGCTTCCTCGACAGTGATAGCCGACATATTCTAGGCCGGTTGTTCCACCGGCAAAGACGCCAACCACTCTTGAATTTTTCCCGCGATCTCGTCGCGAATTTGGCGCACCTTCTGCAACTTCTGCTCATGGTTCCCCCTGACCTTTGATGGATCGTGAAAAGACCAATGCAGACGCGTTGTGGGACCAGGGAAAATTGGACACTTCTCAGCTGATTCCGCATCGCAGACCGCGATCACGTATTGAAAAAGCTCGCCGCTCTTCCAGATATCAAAAACGCTCTTGGTTTTGTTTTGCGAAATATCGATGCCGATCTCGGCCATCGCCTCGACCACCAGCGGATTCAATTCGCCCGGCTCCAGGCCTGCACTCTGCG
>JBKOYE010000004.1:0-30347 GCA_046725275.1 Verrucomicrobiota bacterium | reverse complement strand
AAGTCGCCGCCGGAATTTCCGCGCCCGCGTACATCGACAAGCGCGAACGCGTAGCCATGCGAGGCGAAGTAGGCGCCGCGGGCGTGGTAGGTATCGGAAATGTAGGGCGTGAGTGTGAAAAGCACGGGCGTCTTCGGCGGTAAACGATCTGGAGTCTTCGGTAAATACAACGTCGCGTTCAGCTCGACCTTGTCGCGCATCGGGATCTTGACGCCCCACCGCAGATCGTAGTCCGCAGGCGGTTGTGCTGGGGATGGTGCCGGAGTTGGCGATTGCGCATGCAGCAGTCTACAAGTCGCGATCGTAATGGCGACGAGAGGCAACCAACTGGCACGGGGGGTAATGACTGAGTTTAGCATGCGAGATTGAAGCGAAATTGAGGGATTAAACAAGAACGCCGTTCCTAGAGTTTGCAGCAGAGCTACTTTGCGAGACGATACGACATGGCTCGCGGACTGACGAAAGGCACGGAATCTCGAAAAGCCATTGCTCGGGAAGTGAAGTCCGCCCGCGAGGCGAATTCAGGGAGAGCTTTCTCCTCTCGGACGGAGCTGTTCTGCGCAGGTGCGGTGTTTCTTGTTGCGCTCCTGCTATACACGTTCACGCTCGCACCGACAGTTACGCTCGTCGATAGCGGCGAATTGATCCTGGCAGCCCGGGGGCTCGGAGTCGCGCATCCACCGGGTTTTCCTCTCTGGGTCATGCTCGCGCATCTCGCGTCGCTACTGCCGTTCGGAAATGTCGCAGCGCGGATCAATTTTTCGTCAGCGTTTTTCGCTGCGCTTGCCTGCGCAATGCTTACTCTTGTCGTGGCCGAATTACTCGTTACGCCTTCCTCTGTTGGGGCACGCGAGCGAAAGAAAAAGCCCGTGAGGCAGGCTAGGAAATTTGAGGATTGGACCGGCAGCAACTTCTTAATATTCGCGCCCGCGGTCGGCGCGGGATTGCTGCTGGCATTCTCGCGCACACTTTGGTCGTACGCGACGATCACCGAGGTCTACACTCTCAACGCGCTGCTGATCCTACTCGTGTTCTTTTTGGTGGTTCGGTGGCGGCGGCGGATCATTGAAACGCGAAAAGATGCGAGCGCATCGGTGACGACGCACGATGCGTGGCTTTATGCTGCCGCCTTCGTATTCGGCCTTGCGCTGGGTGTTCATCATGTGACTGTGGCGTTAACCCTTCCGGCTGTCGCCGCGGTAGTTTATCGGACGCAAGGCCTAAAGTTCTTTACGAGCCGCCGACTCTTATATGCCGCGCTAATTTCGATCGGCGCCTTAATTGTTGTTTATAGCTATTTGCCGTGGGCGGCATCGCGGTCGCCTGTGATGAACTGGGGCGACCCGCGTTCACTCCAGGAAATCTGGTGGCATATCACTGGCCGCCAATATCGCGTGTTCTTCTCGTTTTCGCCCGCGACGATGGGAGCGCAGTTTGTTGAATTCTGCCGAATGGGGTTGCGTGAGTTTGGGTTTGTCTGGCTGCCTTTGACGCTGATTCTCGCCGTCGTGGGCTTCGCCAACGCTTACAAGCGCGACCGCACAGCTTTTTGGTTTCTACTGCTGATTGTGATTGCCGACCTGGCTTACGCGCTCAGCTACGAAATTGCCGAGGACAAAGACGCGTACTATTTACCCGCATTCATTTCAATCGTGATTGTAGCCGGGTTTGGTATCCGTTGGTTAGGCGAACTTGCTATATCCAGGCGTTCGCCTGCGTGGATACCGTACGTGGCTGCGGCGACTGCGATTTTCGTGACATCGGCAACCGCCTTCGCCTCGAACTGGCCATTCAACAATCGCCGACATTACTTCATCGCCGAGGATTATGTTGAAAACCTGTTCAGCACGATCGCGCCGAATGGGCTTTTACTTACGCAAGACTGGCAGGTCGCCTCGCCCATGTGGTATACGCAGGAGATACAACAACGCCGGCGCGATGTAAAAGTCGTGGACGTTAATCTACTCCGGCGTTCGTGGTACTTCGATTACCTGAGGCATGCCCATCCGGATTTGGTTGAGCGCTCGCGGGACAAGATCGACACGTTTGTCGACATCCTTAAAAAATGGGAGCGCGATCCTGCGCTTTTTGCCAAGGACCAGTCGCTGACAGAACGGATCAACGCGGCATTTTTCGATATGCTTCGATCAATGGTGATGAACGAGAACAGCATCGGGCCGGTTTACATTACCCGAGACTTGCTCTTCACCGATACGAACAACGGGGAACTCGGAAGGTGGATCACACAAAGGTACCAGCTCGTCCCGGAGGGCCTCGTCTTCAATCTGGCTGCCAATCAGACCTTTCACGATTCGCCGGATCCGCAGTTGCGGACCCGGGGTTTTACTGATGGCACGGTGCGATTTGCCAAAGACGACGTGGTGAATCTCAAGATCCTGCCAGTCTATACGAGCATGTTAGTCAATCGCGGCCGGTACCTCGCCGTATTCAATCACAACGATCGCGCCGTTCTGCTTTTTAAGCGGGCATTGACGCTCGATCCAAATTTAGCCGCGGCCCAACAAGGGCTCGCAGAGAGCACGGCGAAATTGACCAAGCCATAGCAGCCGGGCGTCGTTTGCTTCGAGCGTAAATCATCTTTTTGACAAGGCAGAGATAACCGCTACGTTCGTGTCTCGGTCGCCAGAGCGAGCGGGATACCCTTAAGCAGGAGCCTCGTTGTTAAACCAGCGAACGGCGTTTGAACTGCGCTGACAATGCAAACAAATCGAAGCAAACGTTATCGCGCCGCGGCGCAGCAGGTCGATCGGACGAAGAGTTATAGTCTCACCGATTCTGTCGCGACGCTGAAGAAATTTCCGGCCACGAAATTTGATCAGACCGTGACGCTCTCATTCCGGCTCGGAGTTAATCCGAAGCAATCCGACCAGATGGTGCGTGGGACCTGCCCGCTTCCTCACGGCAGCGGAAAACAAGTGCGCGTGCTCGTCTTCGCAGAAGGCGAAGCGGCAAGGGCGGCCAAGGAAGCCGGCGCGGAGTTTGTGGGGATGAAAGACCTGATTCAGAAGTGCCAGGAAGGTTTTCAGGATTTTGATGTGGCCATCGCCACGCCCAGTGCAATGTCGGAGGTGCGGAAGCTGGGCAAAGTTCTCGGACCGCGTGGGCTGATGCCGAACCCAAGAACTGGAACGGTAACTGACGATACTGCCAAAGCGGTACAGGAGGTGAAGGCTGGCCGCGTAGAATTCAAGCTCGACAAGAATGGCAACGTAGCGGTGCCGGTTGGAAAATTCTCCTTTGAAGAAAACGCTCTGGTTGAAAATTCGAACGCAGTGATCGAAGCCGTTGTGCGAGCTCGTCCGCCGACAGCTAAGGGGCGCTACCTTGAAGGTGTGACGATCAGTGCAACTATGTCCCCCGGCGTGCGCGTCGATCCAACGCCGTATTTCAGCGGAGTGTAGGACCGCTAGTAAACGTTCGACAATATGCGACCAGAAAAAACCAGCATTGTTTCAGAGTTGTCGGAGACATTGAAACGCTCGCCGTTTGTGCTCGTGACCGATTATCGCGGAATGAAGGTGGCCAATTTCAGTGAACTACGAAGCCGGCTCGCACCCGCCGCCGCGGAAGTGCACGTGGTAAAGAATAATTTTCTCAAGCGTGCAATGGCGGACTCTGGGTTCCCCGATGTTGTTAGTCAGTTCGCAGGCCAAACCGCAGTGGTCACAGGGGAAGCGGATGTAGCGCCAGTGGCGAAGATTTTTAAAACTTTTGCCAGCGAGTTTAAGTTGGCAGCACTGAAGATCGGCTTTGTGGATCGGGCACTCCTTTCCACGGCGGAATTGGAAACCTTGGCGGAATTGCCGGCACGCGAAATTTTGCAGGCGCAATTACTCGGAATGCTTTTGTCGCCGGCGACGCGTCTGGTGCGTACGCTGAACGAACCGGCTGCAGCGTTAGCGCGATTGTTGAACGCGAAAGCCGAAAAGGAGGGCGCGCCCGCGGCATGAATTTTGTACGGCAGGCGTTTGTCTGTCGGACAAATCCAAAAACAACGAAATTGTCCGGGCCGGTGGCTATCGGCCTTAATTCTTCGAAGGCTTTCGGAGACGGCAACTGGAGGAAAAAACCAAAATGGCAGATACAGATAAATTGGTGGAGCAACTCAGCAACCTGTCGGTGCTTGAGATTGCTGGATTGGTCAAGCAGCTTGAGGAAAAATGGGGTGTCAGTGCCGCCGCGCCAGTGGCGGTTGCGGCGGGGCCCGCTGCAGGGGGTGCGGCGGTCGGAGCAGCTCCGGCGGCTGAGGAGAAAACATCCTTTGACGTTGTCTTGACAGAAATGGGCGCTAATAAAATCGCCGTAATCAAAGAGGTCCGCAGCGCGGTCCCGGGACTCGGCCTCGCGGAGGCAAAAGCGCTGGTGGAAGGCGCGCCTAAAACAATCAAGGAAGGCGTGGCCAAGCAGGAGGCGGACGAGATCAAGAAAAAGGTCGAGGCCGCTGGGGCAAAAGTCGAAATCAAGTAGATCGGATTTTTGCGCTGCGGCAGCATAAAACCAGTTGCGCAGCGCGAGACCCGCGATATGTTGTAAAACGGATACAGTCCGCCAGACGTATTTTTAACTCGGCGCTAACAAGGCAAATCACATTACCGGCTACGAGACGGAGGTTGTCAATTTGACAGGTCACCGTTTTGGTGGCATTTTCGCGTCCTTCGCCCATCCCAGAACCGGTAAATCTTGCCCGCGTCGGCCGCGATTGGGTCTGTCGGTGTAAGGTTTTAGCTCGTGAGCTTAAGCACTATGTCGGAACGCATTTACTTCGGAAGCATCAAGGAAGCCATTGAACCGCCGAATTTGATTGAGGTTCAGGCTAATTCATACGTCGATTTCCTCCAGAAAGAAGTCACGTATTCGAAGCGAAAAAATCAGGGGCTTCAGGCTGTTTTCAAAGAAGTTTTTCCCATCGAAAGCTACGATGAGAAAGCAGTTCTTGATTTCAGCCATTACGATATCGGCGAGCCGAAATTGACGCCACTCGAAGCGCAGCGCGAAGGCCAAACCTACAGCGCGCCACTGCACGTCACGTTTCAATTACGCGAGGAGAAGGGAACGAAGGAAGAAAAGGTCTACATGGGCGAAATCCCGCTGATGACACCGCAGGGCACGTTCGTCATCAACGGCGCCGAGCGCGTGGTGGTGAGCCAGTTGCATCGCTCTCCCGGGATCGCGTTCGAATCGACGGTGCACGTCAACGGCAAGGTGCTCTACAGCTTCAGAATTATCCCGGACCGCGGCTCGTGGATCGAAGTGCAGTTCGATACGGCTGACCTGCTTTACATTTATCTCGACCGACGCAAGCGCCGCCGGAAATTCTTGGCCACGACTTTCCTCCGCGCTTTGGGTTACGGTTCCGACGAGGAGGTCATCAAACTTTTTTATAACATCGAGACGCTCAAGTTGAGCGACAAACTCGACGAAGAACAGCTCGCCAGCAAGGTGCTCACTGCGGACATTCGCGACGGTGAGGTGACCGTCGCACGGGCGTTTGAGCCGCTGACACTGGCGACGGTGCGCCAGATCATGTCACTCAACATTCGCGAGGTCAAAGTCATCGATATCTCGAATGACGACACAATCGTGAAGGCGCTCAGAAAAGACCCGGCGCATGACCAGGAAGAAGCTCTCAAGGACATTTACCGCCGCCTTCGGCCGGGCGATCCGCCGACCGTGGCCAACGCCCGCGCTTTGCTCAAGCGACTCTTCTTCGATCCCAAGAAGTACGATCTTGGCAGGGTCGGCCGTTACAAGATCAATCAGAAGCTCGGGATTAATATCGATGCTTCCGAGCGTATTTTGACCGACAAAGACTTCATCGCAGCGATAAAGTATTTGGTCAACCTGCGGCGCGGCGAAGGCACGCTCGATGACATTGATCACCTCGGCAGCCGGCGGGTGCGCACCGTGGGCGAATTGCTGGCGAACCAGTGCCGGGTCGGCCTTGCTCGCACCGAGCGTCTGGTCAAGGAGCGGATGACTCTGTTCGACATCAACGTCGATGGGATGACACCGCAAAAGCTAATCAATCCGAAAGCGCTTAGCGCGGTCATCAGAGATTTTTTTGGCCGGTCACAGCTATCGCAGTTCATGGATCAAACGAATCCGCTTGCAGAATTGACGCACAAGCGGCGGTTATCCGCTCTCGGACCTGGAGGTCTCAGCCGCGAACGCGCCGGCTTCGAAGTGCGCGATGTTCACCCGTCGCACTACGGCCGTATTTGTCCGATTGAGACGCCGGAAGGGCCGAACATCGGGTTGATCAGCTCGATGAGCACTTTCGCGCGCATAAACGAGTTTGGATTCATCGAAACACCCTATCGCAAGGTAGTCAACGGCAGGGTCACGGAGGCGATCGAATATTTGACTGCCGATCGCGAAGAGAACTTCCTCGTCGCGCAGGCGAATGCGCCTATCGACGGGCGCGGCCATTTCACCGGTGAAAAAGTCTCGGTGCGTTACCGCGGCGATTTCCTCGAAGTCGATCCGTCGAAGGTGAATTACATGGACGTCTCGCCGAAGCAGCTCGTTTCCGTAGCTGCCGGCCTCATCCCGTTCCTGGAACACGATGACGCGAACCGTGCGCTGATGGGTTCGAATATGCAACGCCAGGGCGTACCGCTGATTGTTTCCGAGATGCCGCTAGTCGGAACCGGTCTTGAGGAAAAGGTGGCGCGGGACTCACATGCAGTTGTTCTCGCGGCCGACAGCGGCAAGGTCGCTTCCGTTACGGCTGATCAAATTATCGTCACGAAGGACGGTCATTTGCCCGAGAGCAAAAAGAAATTAAAAACCGATCCCGAGGCTGGGGTCAACGTTTACGAGCTCCGCAAATTCATGCGTTCGAACGCCGGCACCTGCGTGAACCAGAAACCGATCGTTCGCAAGGGTCAGCATGTGAAACGTGGTCAGGTGATCGCGGATGGGCCGAACACCGATCGCGGTGAGCTGGCGCTGGGGCGCAACGTCCTCGTCGCGTTCATGCCGTGGAACGGCTATAACTTCGAGGACGCGATCATGATCTCGGAGAAGGTCGTGAAGGAAGATATTTACACTTCCATTCACATCGATGAGTTCGAGATCGGCGCGCGCGATACCAAGTTGGGCCCAGAGGAAATTACGCGCGATATTCCCAACGTCAGCGAAGAAGCTTTGCGCAATCTGGGCCCGGACGGCGTAGTGCGCGTCGGCGCGGAGGTGAAGCCTGGAGATATTTTGGTTGGGAAAATCACCCCCAAGAGCGAGACGGAACTTGCTCCGGAAGAACGGCTGCTTCGGGCGATCTTTGGCGAGAAAGCCGCGGATGTAAAGGACACGTCACTCACCGTGCCCTCCGGGACCTATGGCATCGTGATGGACGTGAAGGTCTCGTCCCGCCGCGAAGTTTCACGCGAGAAACTTACTCCGGCGGAGACCAAGCGGCAGCTCAAGACGATCGGCGAAGAACATAAGCGCAAGAAAGAGGGGCTTATTGAGCAGTTGACCGATTCACTTTCGAACGTGCTGCTGGGCGAGAAAATTCCTCTCGACGTCGTCAACGCAAAGACCGGTGAGATCATTATTCCGGCCAATCGCAAGATCACGAAAACGCTTTTGCGAAAATTGGCGATGGCGCACGATCACATTGAGATCGATCCAAGTCCGATTCGCAATAGGATCCGCGAAATCATCGGCGCATACGAGCACAAGTTCGCCGAGCTGGAGCTCGAACGGGACCGTGCGACCGACCGCGTTGAAAGCGGAGAAGAGATCGAACCGGGAATCATTAAGCAGGTTAAAGTTTATATCGCGAGCAAGCGAAAGCTGAGCGTCGGCGACAAAATGGCGGGCCGTCACGGGAACAAAGGTGTTGTGGCGCGCATTGTACCCGAGGAAGACATGCCGTTCCTCGCAGATGGAACACCGGTCGATATTGTGCTTAATCCGTTAGGCGTCCCGAGCCGTATGAATGTGGGTCAGGTTCTGGAAACGCACCTGGGCGTTGCTGCCAAAGCACTTGGATTCAAAGTGGCCACTCCGGTCTTCGATGGAATCAAGGAAAAACAAATTCGCCATTATCTCCTTGAGGCCAGAAAGAAAGAGGGCTTCAGCTGGGTGCAAGAAAACGGAAAGGCACGCCTGTTCGATGGGCGGACCGGCGATCCTTTCGACCAGGAAGTGGTAGTCGGCCACATCTACATGATGAAGCTCGGCCACCTTGTGGCGGACAAGATTCATGCGCGGGCGGTGGGACCGTATTCGCTTGTCACTCAACAGCCGCTCGGCGGTAAAGCGCAATATGGCGGCCAACGCTTCGGCGAGATGGAGGTCTGGGCATTAGAAGCCTATGGTGCTGCCTACACGTTGCAGGAATTGCTGACGGTTAAGTCCGATGACGTGCAGGGCCGGACCCGCATCTACGAGTCAATCGTTAAGGGCGATAACTCGCTCGAAGCTGGAACGCCCGAATCCTTCAACGTGTTGATCAAGGAAATGCAAAGCCTTGGTCTGGACGTGAAGGTCGGCAGTCAGGCGCCCACCTTTATGGAGAGCGTCGCATAATTTTTAGTTTCACACTTATTCGGAGAAATCATGAACGAACATTCCTGGCGTGAGTTAGTGGGCGAAGAACGCCCTGTAGGTTTTGATCAAGTCGCAATTGGCATTGCCTCGAGCGACACCATGCGCTCGTGGAGCAAAGGCGAAGTCAAAAACCCGGAAACAATTAATTACCGCACGTTTAAACCGGAGAAGGGCGGACTTTTCTGCGAACGGATCTTTGGGCCGACCCGCGATTGGGAGTGTTCATGCGGAAAGTACAAGCGCATCAAGCATAAAGGCGTGATCTGCGACCGTTGCGGTGTGGAAGTCACACTCGCGCGCGTCCGCCGTGAACGGATGGGGCACATAGAGCTGGCGGTGCCGGTTTCGCACATCTGGTTTTACAAATGCATGCCTTCGCGCATCGGACTCATGCTAGACATGAGCGCGCGTCAGCTTGAGCGCGTCATTTACTATGAGGACTACATCGTTATCGATCCCGGTAAGACGCCATTGCAGAAAACACAACTGCTGAACGAAGTCGAATACCGCGAGGCGCAGGAACAATACGGCGAGGATTTCGTCGCGGGCATGGGCGCTGAAGCGATCAAAAAACTTCTCTCTGAGATTGATCTAAACAAGCTCAACAAAGAGCTGGAGAAAGCAATGGCGGCGACAAAGAGCAAGCAAATTCGCAAAAAACTGGCGAAACGCCTTAAGCTTGTTCAAGGCTTCCAAAGTTCACGTGCGCGCCCCGAGTGGATGATCCTCGAGGTGCTGCCGGTAATTCCGCCGGATTTGCGTCCGTTGGTACCGCTGGAAGGTGGCCGCTTCGCGACCTCGGACCTGAACGATCTTTATCGTCGGGTCATCAATCGAAATAACCGACTCAAGAATTTGCTGATGCTCAAGACGCCGGACGTGATTATCCGCAATGAGAAACGAATGTTGCAGGAAGCCGTGGACGCGTTGTTCGACAACGGCAGACACGGTCGCGCTGTGACAGGCGCGGGCAATCGTCCGCTCAAATCGCTGAGCGACATGCTCAAAGGCAAGGGTGGGCGGTTCCGTCAAAACTTGTTAGGCAAACGTGTCGATTATTCGGGCCGCTCGGTGATTGTCATCGGTCCGGAGTTAAAGCTGAATCAGTGCGGACTGCCAAAAAAGATGGCGTTGGTCCTTTTCGAGCCGTTCATCATTCGCCGGCTGAAAGACCTCGGTTATGTGCACACCGTGCGCAGTGCGAAGAAGATGATCGAGCGCCAGACGCCCGAGGTTTGGGACATTCTCGACGAAGTCACCAAAGGGCATCCGGTGTTGCTGAACCGCGCGCCGACATTGCACCGTCTGTCAATTCAGGCTTTCGAACCACAGTTGATCGAGGGCGAAGCAATTCGCATTCACCCGCTGGTTTGCACCGCTTACAATGCCGACTTTGACGGCGACCAAATGGCAGTGCACGTCCCGCTCTCAGTCGAGGCGCAGCTGGAGGCGCGCATGCTAATGCTCGCGCCGAACAATATTTTCTCGCCATCGAGCGGTAAGCCGATCACCACGCCGACTCAGGACATCACCCTCGGTTGCTATTACATGACCCAAAATCCGCGGACGCCGAAGAAGGATGGGCATCATCTGCCGCTATTTGCAGACGCGTCCGAGGTGGAATTCGCAATGGTCGAAGGCACGGTCAAAACGCATGACCGGATTTTGTTCAAGAACCCGGACCGCGGACGGCACACCAGTTTTGGAAATGCCGATGCCAGCGTCATCGAGACGACCGCCGGTCGCGTGATTTTCAATCAAATTTGGCCGAAGGAACTTGGTTTCTTCAATAAACCGGCGGGCAAGAAACAGCTGAGCGACATCATCTGGCGCTGCTATCAAATCGCAGGTCCAGCAGTGACGGTTGCTACGCTGGATAAGCTGAAAGAGCTCGGGTTTAAGGAAGCGACCCGCGCAGGTATCTCGATCGGCATCGAGGACATGATCATTCCGAAACGGAAAGAGTCGGAATTAGACAACGCGTACAAGCAGGTCAAACAGGTGGACCAGCAATACCGTCGCGGTATCATTACGGATGGCGAGCGCTACAACAAGATCATCGATATCTGGACGCACGCCGGCGATCAGATTTCGAACGTCATGTTCCGCGAGCTCGAGGAGAACCAGGATCGCAAGGAGTATAATCCGATCCATTTGATGGTCGATTCCGGTGCGCGCGGGAATCGTCAGCAAGTCCGGCAGCTCGCCGGCATGCGCGGTTTGATGGCCAAGCCAAGCGGCGAAATCATCGAACGTCCCATTACGTCAAATTTCCGCGAAGGATTGACCGTGCTGGAGTACTTCATTTCCACTCACGGCGCACGGAAAGGTCTTGCCGATACGGCGCTTAAAACTGCGGACTCCGGTTATCTCACCCGCAAACTCGTGGATGCGGCGCAGGACGTCATCATCGTGGCGGACGATTGCGGAACCGTAAACGGGATCGTGGTGCGCTCAATCTACGAAGGCGACGAGGAAGTGGTCGATCTCGGCCAGCGCATCATTGGGCGCGTCAGCTGTGAAACGATCGCCGACCCAGTGGACAAAAAGAAAAAGATTGTCAAGGCAAACCAGTACATCGACGAGAGAATCGCGGCTGAGTTGGAGCGCATCGGCGTCGAGCAACTCAAAATCCGCTCCGTGCTCACATGCGAGTGCGGCCGGGGCGTGTGCGCCATGTGCTACGGTCGCAATCTGGCCACCGGCGACTTTGTGAAACTCGGTGAAGCAGTGGGCATCATCGCTGCGCAATCGATCGGTGAACCGGGCACGCAGTTGACGATGCGCACGTTCCACATTGGCGGCACGGCGAGCCAGACATTCAAGCAACCGATCATCAAGGCCAAGAACGATGGCACGGTTCAGTTCAATGATCTACGAACGGTGCAGGCGCTGGACGGCAGTTGGATCGTGCTGAACAAGAACGGCTCCATCAGTCTGCACAACGAAGAAGGACGCGAACTGGAGCGCTACAACGTCGTCATCGGCTCAGTCATCTCTAGGGAGGACGGCGCGCCCGTGAAGAAGGGCGAAACCTTCGTGCAATGGGACCCGTATAACGTGCCGATCCTCACCGACAAAGGCGGGAAGATCGAATTCCGCGACATGATTGCCGGAGTGACAATTAAACGCGAAGTCGATGAAGCGACCGGCCTGATGGGGACAATGGTCATCGAACACAAGGAAGACCTGCATCCGCAGGTGGTCATTGTGGACGATAAGAAGGAAGTGCTCGCCAGCTACTCGATTCCCGCTGGCGCTCACGTCATCGTCGAGGAAGGTCAGAAAGTGCGCCCCGGCGCGTTGCTGGCAAAAACACCCCGCAAAGTCGCAAAGACGAAAGACATCACCGGAGGCCTGCCGCGGGTTGCCGAATTATTCGAAGCTCGCCGGCCGAAGGATGCGGCTGAGATCGCCAAGATCGACGGTATTGTCGAGTTGGGCGGAACCGTCCGCGGCAAACGGAGCTTGATTTTGAAAGATCCGGACACCGGCGCTGAGGAAGAACACCTGATCCCGCTGACCAAGCACATCATCGTGTTCAAAGGCGATTACGTGAAAAAAGGCCAACAACTCACTGAAGGCCCGATTGTGCCGCACGAAATTTTGGAAGTCTGCGGTCCGCAGGAATTGCAGGAACATTTGGTGAACGAAGTGCAGGAGGTCTATCGCCTGCAAGGCGTGGAAATCAACGACAAGCACATCGAGATCATCGTGCGCCAAATGTTGCGCAAGGTGAAGATCACTGATCCCGGCGATACATCGCTGCTCTGGGGCGATCAGGTGGACAAACTCGACTTCGAGGAAGAGAACAAGAAGGTCGTCGAGAAAGGTGGCAAACCGGCCGAGGCCGTTCCGGTGCTGCTCGGCATCACCAAGGCTTCGTTAGAAACGGACAGCTTTATTTCCGCAGCTTCGTTCCAGGACACGACACGTGTTCTCACTGAAGCGGCTACGCTGGGCAAAATCGACAAACTCCGCGGCTTCAAGGAAAACGTGATCATGGGTCACTTGATCCCTGCCGGAACTGGCTTCCCGGAACATCGCCAGCTGAAACTTGTTGAAAAAGGCGAGCCAGTCGGCGCGCCAGTAATGGAAGAAGCTGAACCGCAACCTGCCATCGGTTAACAGAGACGGAGCAGTGGAGTAATGGAGTGATGGAGCATGGTCCCATCAGTCCCATTAATCCGATGTCGATCGTAACAAAGACCGGCGACAAAGGCGAAACGTCGTTGATGTATGGGCGTCGCGTGTCAAAACACGATCCGCGTGTTGACGCGTATGGGTGCGTCGATGAGCTGACCGCCGCGCTGGGACTAGCCCGGTCACTTGCGAGCGACGAATTTCTTTTGGACCAAATCTTTGCAATCCAAAAAGATTTGATCGTTGTCATGGGCGAGCTGGCGACTGCGTCCGCCGACCGGGAACGCTTCCTCAAAGACGGGTTTCATGTGACTACAACGGAAATGGTGGAGCGGGTCACCGCGGTCATTTTTGATCTGGAGAAGGATCGATCGCTGTATCCGAAAGACTGGGTGATCCCCGGTGAAACGCCGGTTTCTGCCGCGCTGGATTTTGCTCGCGCCACATGCCGCCGCGCTGAGCGGCACATCACCGCGTTTAGCGCCGGCGAAAAAGATTTCAATCCTGAGATCTTGCGTTACCTCAACCGGCTCTCGGATCTTTGGTGGGTGTTGGCCAGGTACGCCGAGAAGCAGTCGCAGCGTTCCGCTTAGCGGCGCATTGCTGTGACACGCCCTGGATTGTGCTGCAATCCGGTGTCAAAAATTGGCAACCCTCCGGCAGCAGGTTTTCTCCGGCGGTGTTATGCCATCGTCGGATGAAATTCAAACCGGCTTTGGCTGCGTTTTCGTTTGCGGCTTCCACTGCGGGCGCGCACGAAGCCATTTTCGCGTGGACTTATACCACCGATCTCACGCCGAAAGGTCACGGCGAGTTCGAGCAATGGGATCACCCCGCGCTGGGAAAAGGAACATGGCAGCTACAGCGTCATTGATTTTCGCGAGGAATTTGAATATGGCGTGACCGACGATTTTCAGATCGCGCTGTATCTGAATCACCACTACGTCTACGCGAACGACGACGTTCCGGTGGCAAATCCGGCCCATCCGAAAAGACGCTTGCCTGGTGTTTACGAAACGGGCGGCGAGGACGTGCACGCAGGACACGATCCAGCAACGCCATTCGACAGTTACCACTTCGAATTGGTTTCGTTCGAATCGATTTATCGGCTGCTCAGCCCTTACAAAGCGCCGATAGGGCTTGCGCTTTATTTCGAACCGAGTGTCGGCGATCAGGAGACGGAATTGGAATGGAAGATTCCTTCTGCAAAAAAACTGGCTTGAGGATCGACTCGTTTGGGTGCTGAACATCAATTACGAACTCGAATTCGAGAAGGAAGAAGAAGGCGAGTGGGAACGCGACGGTGTGTTCGAGTGGTTCACTGGAATTTCGTATCGCTTCATCCGCAATTGGTCAGCTGGCTTGGAATTCTGGAACCATCATGAATTTGCGGATGCCGCCGTGCACGAGCACTCGGCGTACTTTGTCGGCCCGACCATTCATTACGGAGGCGAGCGTTGGTGGGCCAGCATCGGTTTTCTTCATCACCTGCCAATCGGTCAGGCTTTCAGCCACGACAACAAGGAGTTCGCGGCGCACGATGGTTACATTTTCGGTGGCGAACACGAGAAATATTACGTGCGCCTGAAAGTCGGATTCAATTTTTAGCGCATGACGAAATCGGAATTTGCTTTCATCGCCCTGCGGATTTCCGCGCTGGTTGCGCCGTTCACGTTTGCAGTACAATACCTGACCGTCGATCAAGCGAAGCGCGCGATTTTTCCTGGCAAATCGTTGATGGCCGCGCCGATGAAACTCGGTCCGGCTCAACGCAAAGCTATCGAGCAGGCCAGCGGCGTGCGCGTGTTGCGCAACGAACAACAAGTCTGGCGCGTGAGCGGTGGCGGCTGGTTCATAGTCGATGAAGTCGTCGGCAAACACGAGTTCATCACCTACGCAGTTGGCCTGAATGCCAATGGCTCAGTTAAACAAATCGAAGTGATGGATTATCGCGAGACTTATGGAGGCGAGATTCGGAATGAAAACTGGCGCGCGCAGTTCGTCGGAAAGACGAGCCAGTCCGAATTGAAGCTGGACCGCGATATCAAAAACATCAGCGGCGCCACGCTAAGCTGCCGCCACATCGCCGACGGCATGAAACGTCTCCTCGCGTTTTATGAAATCGCGCTCAAACGGGCTAATCAGGAATGAGAAACGAATGGACAAATCGAGGTTCGCCGGTCCCGGCCATTACCGGCGCGTTCGTGGACATCTCAGCGTCTGGAATTGACGCGGCCGATTTGGAGCGTGCCATCGAAGCGGCATTTCTGACGATCGCGAAGGTCCATCGGTTGATGAGTTTTCACGACCCGGAAAGCGAGATTCCGCGCATGAATCGCGACGCGTCTTGCAGCTCCGGTGCGTGTTCATCCTTGGACGTGGTGCGTGTTGAAATCCGCGCAGGAATTTTCTCGCAACACCGGTGGCATTTTCGACATCACCAGCGGCCCGACGATTGTTCAATTGGAATTATCTTCCGAGATTCGATTTACGTATCGGCACCGAGAGCTGGTACGACATCATTTTTGCAAAAACCGTCATGTTCGATTTCGCCGCCCGTTAACGATTGATCTCGGGGGGGATCGCCAAAGGTTTCGCCGTCGATCGTGCGGTTGAAGCTTTGAAGCGTAACGGTGTAATGTCGGGAATTGTCAATGCCGGCGATGGCAACCTCGGGCATCTATTTTGCGCGCAGAAAACACCGCGGTCATCGCGTAAGCCCATTGGTGGACGGACGCACAGGCCGAGCTGCCCGAAAATTGATCAGCGTCACTGTGAGCACCGCCGAGTGCATGACGGCAGACGCGTTGACGAAAATTGTTTTTGCGTTGCGCGAAGGAGCCGCACCTCTGCTGGCCGGATACGGCGCGGACGCCGTGCTATTTGAGCGAGATGGCGCACCTGCCTGGATGTTTCAACCACCTTCGCCAAGGCTGCGGTGGGCGGGCCCGCCATGCGATACCCTAACGAGCGGCAGTATCGAATGCGTCGCGAAAGGCAGTTATTCCGGACCTTGTTATTGGCCGTGCGATACGTCCCTCCAGAGTTAATTCGATTGAAGCCCTTTCACACACGCTTGCTCTACGGCGTCATCGCGCTGCTGTTTTTGATCGGCGCGGCGTGGGCGTATTGGAATGTCTTTGTTCCCTCACCCGGTGATTTCGAGAGGAGCGCAAAGACGTGGTCGATGAAGATCCATGGCGCTGCGGCGATGGCGATTTTGGTGCTGATCGGCATGCTCCTCACTGGCCATGTGCGCTTCGCGTGGCGAGCGCGCCGGAATCGCGGCAACGGCTCATTATTTTCTCAGCGTGTTCGCCGTTCTGACCGTCACGGGGTACGGGCTTTACTACGCCGGCGGTGAAAGCCTGCGTGCGTGGACGAGCTCGATTCATCTCGGAGTAGGATTGGCGCTGCCGTTACTTGTGATTCTTCACGTTTGGCTCGGGAAAAGGACAGACCAGCGGTTAAGCTGCAAAAAGGTCCTCGCTCGGTAGCGAAAATCGACATTGCCTGTGGGCGAATTTCAGGTTGCGAACAGGCACGTGATATAGCATCTTCTGCGTCCCGCTCTGGAAGTTCCTTCTCCGGGAATTTTTGCTATGGCAGATACAACAGAATTAGTGCCTGAATTATTGGAAGCTGGTGTTCATTTTGGACACCAGACGAAGCGTTGGAATCCAAAGATGAAGCCCTTCATCTTTGAGCAGCGCAATCAGATTTACATCATCAATCTCGATGAGACTGTGAGGCAACTTCAGCGTGCGACGGAGTTTCTCCAGGACATTGCGCGCCACGGCGGCAGAATTTTGTTCGTAGGGTGCAAGAAACAGGCGCAGGAAGCGATAAAAGAGGCGGCCTTGGCGTGCGGACAATTCTACGTGAACCAACGCTGGCTGGGCGGCACGCTAACCAATCTCGCCACCATTCGCAAGAGCATCGGCCGATTAAAATACATCGAGCAGATCGAGCAGTCGCCGGAATACAAGAAAATGGGAAAACAGGAGTTGGCTGCGCTGAATCGTGAAGCTGCGAAACTCAGGCGCAACCTTGAGGGGATAATCGACATGTCCGAATTGCCCCATGCATTGGTTGTGATCGACACCATCCGGGAGCAAAACGCCGTCAATGAGGCGCGGCGCCTCGGAATTCCGGTGGTTGCGATCGTAGATACGAACGCCGATCCCGAACTCGTGGATTATCCCATCGCAGGGAACGACGACGCGATCCGTGCGATTAGGGTGATTTTGCAAAAACTCGTCGACGCCATTGTTTCGGCCAGCAGCGAAGCGCGCATCCGCGAACAGGTCGAAATGGCCGGCGTTTCAGCGTGAAGCTAATCCGCTTCGACGGTTCAACGCTGTAACACTTCAATGATTCCAATTACCTAATGAACGCCACAACTGAAATCGATCCGAAACTTGTTAAGCAACTCCGCGAAAAGACAAATGCCGGTTTTATGGATTGCAAGCGGGCGCTTGTCGAGAGCGGCGGTGACCTCGAGAAGGCCGAAACAATCTTGCGCACAAAGGGTATCGCTACCGCTGCGAAAAAGGCCACCCGCGCGACAAAGGAAGGCATCGTGGCGTCCTACATTCATCTGCAAGGCAAGGTCGGTGTGCTGGTAGAGGTGAATTGCGAGACTGATTTCGTCGCGAGAAACGAAAATTTCCGCGAGTTCGTTAAAGACATCACCCTCCACATTGCTGCGGCGCATCCACTCTACGTCAGCCGCGCCGATGTTCCTGGAAACCTCATCGAAGCCGAGCGCGAGATTTATAAGGCGCAGGTTCAGGGAAAGCCGGCGCACGTTGCGGACAAAATCGTCGAGGGAAAACTCGAGAAATTCTACAGCACAGTTTGCTTGGTTGAGCAGGGCTTCATTAAAAATCCCGACGTGAGCGTTGGCGACTTGCTCAACGGCAAGATTGCCGAGCTCGGCGAAAATATTGTCATTCGCCGGTTCGTTCGTTACCTCGTGGGCGAGCCGCTGCCCAGCGAAACCTAGGTATTGTAGCGTTGTTGTAGCGGCGTTTGCGTCAAACGCCGAACTTCAAGCCAGGTCCTCGCCGCAGCGAGGACCTCTACAAGTTCACGTGCGCCACCGGTAATCTGCGGTTACGTTTTGATGCAATGGCGCTTGAAGAGTACAAAAAGAAACGGGATTTCCGCCGCACCAGTGAGCCGGCTGGCAAGGCCGTTCCGAAAAAAGTCAAAGGCGCGTCGCGATTCGTCATTCAAAAACATGCTGCACGCCGTTTGCACTATGACTTCCGATTGGAAATGGAAGGCGTGCTGAAGTCGTGGGCCCTGCCGAAGGGACTTCCCTGGAAGCGAGCCGAAAAACATCTTGCCGTCGAAGTCGAGGATCATCCGATTGGATACGAAGAGTTCGAAGGGGTCATCCCCGAAGGACAGTATGGCGGCGGCACCGTGATGGTGTGGGACCGTGGCACCTACTACGTCTACGGCGAGCAACCCTTGAAATCACTTCGTGAAGGCAAGCTTCACCTTCTTCTCGATGGCAAAAAAGCGAAGGGGGAGTGGACGCTGGTGCGAATCCGCGGCCGCGACGGTGAAAAGAATCAGTGGCTCATCCTCAAGACGGCCGAGGGTGCGAAGCCAATTTCCGCCAAGCTCGACGATCAATCGGCAAAGACGGGCCGGACCATGAAACAAATCGCCGAAGCGCGCGACGCCGAGTGGCAATCCAATCGTGTGGAGGAGCAAAGTCCGACGTCGCAATTCAAGGCGAGGATTCGCGAGGCGATTAAAAAAAAAGCAAAAGATGACGCTGTAGGACAGGCATACCTGCCCACCGTAGCGTCGGCGAAATCGGATCGCCAGCCGGGCAACCGAAGCGGTGGTTCTACAATCTCGTTGCCAAAACTGCCCTCGGCAAAACCGCGTTTCATCGAACCGATGAAAGCGAAACTGGTGGATAAACCGCCGGCGACCAGCGACTGGATTTATGAGATCAAATTCGACGGCATTCGCCTGATTGCGACCAAAGACAATGAAAGAGTTTCGTTGCTGTCACGAAATCAAAACGATTTGAGCGGGCGTTTCCCCGAGATCGTCGAGGCTGTAAAAAAATTGCCGGCGCAGGAGTGCGTGCTCGACGGCGAGGTGGTCGCGCTCGATGAGGAGGGCCGTTCGTCGTTCCAGCTTTTGCAAGCGCGCGAGATGGAAGGTCGAAAATCGCCCGTGTATTTTTACTCGTTCGACCTCCTCCAACTCGATGGCAAGAGTCTGATCTCACTGCCGTTGGAGGCGCGGAAAAACGTTCTGGAAAAACTCTGCGCCGGCGCAGGGGACCCGATTCGCTATTCCGGCGCGATCGGTGGAGACGCTAATCAACTGCTAAAGGAAGTGCAGCGTCGCGGCCTCGAAGGGATTATCGGCAAACAACGCAACTCTGTTTACGAACCGGGGCGCCGAAGCGGAGCGTGGATGAAGCTCAAATGTGTCAACGAACAGGAATTTGTCATCGGCGGATACACGCCACCGCAGGGCGCGCGCAAACATTTCGGCGCTGTCCTGGTCGGTTACCACAAAGATGGCGACTTCGTTTTCGCCGGGAAGGTCGGCACCGGATTTACGGCAAAATCGTTGGCAGCGTTGCATAAAAAATTCCAAGCTGAACGACGCACGGACTGTCCATTTGTCGATCTGCCCTCTAAACAAAACGGGCAATGGGTGCTCGGCATCACTCCTTCGATGATGAAAAGGATGCACTGGATCAACCCGAAGTTCGTCGCCGAAATCAAATTCGCCGAGTGGACGCGCGATGGAAAATTGCGTGCCCCCGTTTTCCTCGGTTTACGAGAGGACAAGAGGGCAACCGAAGTGGTGCGGGAATCATAGCGTCCGTCGCTGTCAGCGAACGAAGTCATTACGCGCAGCCGAACGTTGCGCGCTCGCGTTTTTCCTCGCTTACTCGAACATAAAAGGGCGGGGCAAATTGTTCGCGAGAATGGAGGGCACAGCGACAACTGCCTCCACTCAGCGCGGCGAGGATTTGACCCGGTTCGACTGGGTTGAGAAATTTACAAAAGGAGGATTGAGAATTTGGGTATGCGAATTGCACAGGTCGCGCCGCTTTATGAAAGCGTGCCGCCGAAATATTACGGGGGAACGGAACGCGTGGTGTCCTATCTCACTGAGGAACTGGTGCGACAGAGCCACGAAGTGACGCTGTTTGCGAGCGGAGATTCGAAAACGAAAGCGCGCCTGGTGGCGGCGTGCCCGCGGTCATTGCGCCTAGACAAGCATTGCCAGGATCAGATGTCCCGCCACCTCGTCATGCTGGAACATGTTTTCGAGCGCGCGGCCGATTTCGACATCATTCATTTTCATGTCGATTATCTGCATTTTCCGCTGAGCCGGCGGCAGCCGATCACGCACGTCACGACGCTGCATGGGCGGTTGGATATTCCTGATCTGGTTCCCCTATATCAGGAGTTTTGTGACATGCCCGTGATCTCGATCTCAAATGGGCAACGGGAGCCGTTGCCGTGGGCAAACTGGCAGGCAACTGTCTATCACGGAGTGCCCGCCGATATGTACCGGTTTCGTGAAGAACCGGGGAATTATCTGGCTTTTCTCGGACGGATTTCACCGGAAAAACGCGTGGATCGGGCGATCGAAATTGCCAAGCAAGTCGGCATGCCCCTTAAGATTGCTGCGAAAGTTGATCGAGTAGACAAAGGTTATTTCGACTCGATCATCGCGCCGTTGCTCCGCAATTCACTCGTGGAATTCGTTGGCGAGATCGGCGACAGCCAGAAAGATGAGTTCCTAGGCAATGCGTATGCGCTGCTGTTTCCGATCGACTGGCCGGAGCCGTTCGGCCTTGTGATGATCGAGGCGATGGCCTGCGGCACGCCGGTCATCGCGTACCGCGGCGGTGCGGTCCCCGAAGTGATGGAGCAGGGTCACACGGGGTTCGTTGTTGAGGGACTGAATGACGCGATAGAAGCCGTCCGCCGTCTACCGCAGTTAAGCCGAAAACGCTGTCGCGAAGTTTTTGAAAAACGGTTTACCGCCACGCGGATGGCGCACGATTACGCGCAGGTGTTCGAACGGCTGATCAAGAGAGACGAAGAGAAACTACCTGAGGCTGCGTAATGGCGAAGGGAGAAGTCATTCGTATCAGGGACGAGTTTTACATTCGTTCCTCATCAGCACGCGTGGATGTTCGCACCCGCGTCTTAAAACAGGGGGACACGTTTGCTGTTTTCGATCGATTTGGCGATGTCGAAACGTTCGGCACCGGCGAACTCGGGCTGTATTATCAGGACACGCGGTTCTTGTCTCGGCTGACTCTTAAGCTCGGCAAGGATCGGCCTCTGCTGCTCAGTTCCACCGTGAGAGAGGACAACGCCGTTCTGGCCGTGGACGCCACTAACCCCGACGTTTGGCGCGACAGCGAGATAGTAGTTCCGAGAGGAACAATACACATCTACCGCTCGAAAATTTTGTGGGATAAAGCGTGTCACGAGCGACTTCGTATCCATAACTATGGGCGAGCGGCCGTCGATTTTATTTTGTCGATCGAGTTCGATGCCGATTTTGCCGACATCTTCGAGCTTCGCGGCACAACCAGAGAACACCACGGGCGTCGCTTGGAACCGGAGGTTACGCAGGACGGACTCATGCTTGCATACGAGGGATTGGACCGGCGCTTTCGTCGCACGCGAATTGTTTTTGACCCGGCGCCGAGTCGTCTAGGTAAGTCTGTTGTTAGTTTTCAAGTTCATTTGGAGCCGGGCCGGGATGCCAGTTATCAGTGGGCAATTGCATGCGAAGTGGACGGCGATTCGCACGTCGAGATCAAGCCGTACGAAAAGGTCATGCAGGAATCGGCCGTTGCGCTCGAACGCACCCGTGCTCAGGAACCGTGGGTTTTCACGGGCAACGAACAATTCAACGACTGGCTGAATCGTTCGCTGGCTGATCTTCGTATGATGCGGACGGAGACGCGGTACGGTGCGTATCCTTACGCTGGTGTTCCCTGGTTCAGCACAGTTTTCGGACGAGACGGAATCATCACCGCGCTCCAGTGCCTCTGGTTCGATCCGTCGATCGCGCGCGGAGTCCTGGCGTATCTCGCTGCCAATCAAGCTGACGCCGAGAAACCTGAACAAGACGCGCAGCCCGGCAAGGTGCTGCATGAATTCCGCGATGACGAAATGGCGATCCTGGGCGAGGTGCCGTTCAGGCGTTACTACGGCAGCATCGATGCGACGCCGCTGTTTGTGATCCTGGCGGGCGCATACTTCAAACGCACAGGCGATCGCGTTTTTGTCGAGTCGATTTGGTCGAATCTCCAGCGCGCGCTCGAGTGGATTGATCGTTACGGCGATTCAGACGGTGATGGATTTGTTGAATACAGCCGGATGTCGAAACACGGTCTCGTTCATCAGGGCTGGAAAGATTCTCAAGATTCAGTTTTTCACAGCGACGGCGCGCTTGCGGAGGCTCCTATCGCTTTGTGCGAAGTGCAGAGTTACGTTTACGCCGCGAAGCTTGCTGCCAGCGAGCTGGCAAGCTTGTTAGGCGATGACACGGTCGCGCGTGAGTTGAAGAAGCAGGCCGAGAGCTTGCGCCATCGATTCGAGGAAACCTTCTGGTGTGATGAGCTTTCCACGTACGCGCTCGCGCTGGACGGCAGCAAGCGGCCTTGCCGGGTGCGAACGTCGAATGCCGGTCATTGTCTTTTCGCGGGCATTGCGACGGAGGAACACGCCCAGCGCGTAGCGACCACGCTCACGGATGAAACATCGTTTTCCGGATGGGGAATTCGCACGGTGGCCAGCACCGAGGCACGCTACAACCCGATGTCGTATCACAATGGTTCAGTCTGGCCGCACGATAACTCCCTAGTCGCTGCCGGATTCGCGCGATACGAACTGAAGGGATCGGCTGCCATGGTGCTCGCAGGTTTGATGGACGCGAGCATCTTTTTCGATTTGCATCGGCTTCCGGAACTATTTTGCGGTTTTCCCCGGCGCCCCGGTGAGTCGCCTACGCTGTATCCAGTGGCCTGCGCTCCGCAGGCGTGGGCCTCCGGTGCCGTGTTTCTTTTACTTGAAGCCTGCCTCGGGCTCAGTGTTGTGGCTCCGGAACGCAGAGTCCTGTTTTCAAAACCGTTTTTGCCGGAGTTTCTGCCGGAAGTCAGCATTCGCGAGCTGAAAGTCGGAAACGCAAGCGTTGATCTTCTGCTCACCAGACACGACGAAGGCGATGTAAGCGTGAATGTGCTCCGCCGACACGGCTCGCTTGAAGTTGTCGTTTTGAAGTAAATGGCGGGATTGCGCTTGTGGAGGCAGATCGCCCCAAATATTGTGCGGTGATGAACGCGAAAGTGATCGTGATGCCCAAGGCAGCCGTGCTCGATCCGCAGGGAAACGCCGTCCGTGATGCCATGCGGCACCTGGGAATGCCAGAGGTGCGCAGCGTGCGAATCGGCAAATACATGGAGATCGATATTGAAGGGCAAAATGGCGAGCTTGAATCGCGGCTGCATCAGCTTTGTCGCGATTTGCTGTCGAATCCGGTGATCGAAGATTACGAACTGAAGAAGAGTGACGAGTGACGAGATCGTGAAAGCGCTGCGATATTTTTTCTGCGTGGTTTTTCCGCCGCTGGCGGTGCTCATGACCGGGCGCATCGCGAGTTTCTTTCTCAGTCTCATTTTGACGTTGCTGGGCTGGATCCCGGGAGTCATCCATGCGTGTCTCGTCGTGAATGATTATCACGCGGAGCAGCGCGCAGCCGCACATTAGATGGATATGAACTTTGCCGTGATTCAATTTCCCGGATCCAACTGCGACCAGGATTGTGTGGCGGCGATTAACGGGCTCGACGGATTACGCGCGGAGTACGTCTGGCACAAGGAAACTTCGCTCGCAGATTTCGATGCGATCGTGTTGCCCGGCGGATTTGCGTATGGCGATTATCTACGCTGCGGTGCGATTGCTCGGTTTTCCCCGATCATGAAAGCAGTGATCAGCGACGCGCGCGAAGGCAAGCTCGTGCTCGGCACATGCAACGGGTTTCAGGTTTTGTGCGAAGCCGGGCTGTTGCCGGGAGCGCTGGTGCGAAACCGCTCACTTCGTTTTGTGTGCGACATGGTGACGACGCGTGTCGAGGTGGATGATTCGCCGTTCACGCACGGGTGTTCGAAAGGCACGCTTCTGCGCCTGCCGGTCGCGCACGGCGAGGGTTGCTTTTTCGCTGACGCAAAAACGTTGCGCGAGTTGAACGCCAATCAACAAGTGATTTTGCGTTACGCGGACAAACAAGGCCGGATCGTTCCGGAAGCGAATCCAAATGGCTCAATCGAAAACATCGCCGGCATTTGTAACCGCGAACAAAATATCTTCGGTCTCATGCCGCATCCTGATCGCGCCTCCGATGCCCGGCTTAGTAGCGCAGATGGCGCGAAGATTTTTCTGTCGATGATGGGAACCATTCGCGCCAGTCGCAGCACAAGCGCGCCCGAGCGCGTGAAACAGGTCGCTTGAGTCTCTTGATTGCCCAGCCGGAGGGATATCGCGCTCATCTTAATGCTCAATTTTGAAGCGCACTTGTCGATGCGAACGACCTAGGAGAAAATCTGGCTGTATCGCGCGGTTCCTGACAGATTACGCCCGATTTCAACTAAGGGTCTTAGCGTGTTGAGCTGATACAGCGTTGTAACGAAAGCGAACACCGTCTGGGGGCCCGTGCCTGTGAGTTCCCTTCGCTTAAGGGTATGGCATCCGTATTGCTTAAACTATGGCTGAAACCACTGAAATCCTATGCTCCTAGAAAAAACCTTACACATGAGCCAACCGTTGGCGGAGTGCAAAGCACGTCTGGCCAGCATTCAATCGTATCGGCGGCAGTTTCTGATGGTGACACGCGCAACCGTGACATCGTCCAAGACCGTCGATTTCAGTTTTCGCGGTCCGTTCGGTTTCGAAGCGCACACTGTGCTGTTGTCGGTAGACAGCGATTCGCCGGACCAATATGCGTTCGAATCCGCGGGCGGAAACGTTTCCGTGATGGGGATCGTCGATTTCGCTGAGATCCGGCCGCATTGCACCGAGGTCACGCTGGCGATCCACTACGAGATTAAGAACAAGTTTTTCGCCTGGCTCGACCGGCGTCTGCATTTCGTGGACAGCTTTGTAACTGCCGAACTGCGCAGCATCCGTGCGCACTTCGAAGGGATCAGGTCAAGCTACTTGGAAAGCGCGCGCGTCATGCCCGTGCTTCAAACGGCGACCGCTTGAGACCAGCAATCTCTAGTAAAGAACGCGAGCCAAAAAGCTCGCGTTCTTTCATTTTTACTTGATTCGCACCGCGTGGGTCTTGTCGAGGCGGAGGATTTGGCCGGTCTGAGGCTGAATTGCTGCGTCCGGGTCAGTGATTTTCTTGCCGTCAAGTTGAACGCTACCTTGCTCGATCAGTTGGCGGATCTGTGTTCGAGACTTATTCATTCCGAAGGCGTTCTGGAACGTGATGCCAACGAGATCTACGAAATCGGAGTAGTTGCCGAGACGTAGGTACGGTAGGTCGACATGTTCCAAGTCACGTTTGCTGAATCGAGTATTCCATTCATCGAGCGTTTTTTGAGCCGCAGCGGGGGAGTGGTACGTCTGTACGATTTCAAAGGCGAGTTGCTTTTTCGCCTCGAGCGGGTGCGTGCCGGGCGGCATTGCGCGTCCGAGGAGCAATTCGTAGTAACGCGCCATCAATTCATCCGAGATGCTCATTAGTTTTCCGAACATGTCCTCGGCCGGCTCGTTTACCCCGACAAAGTTGCCGAGGCTTTTGCTCATTTTTTTCGAGCCATCTAAGCCTTCCAGAATCGGGAGCAGAAAAACGACCTGCTGTGGCATGCCCTCTTCTTTTTGAAAATCGCGCCCGATCAGGATGTTGAAGAGTTGGTCGGTCCCTCCGAGTTCGACGTCGGCTTTCACCATCACCGAATCCCACCCCTGCATGATGGGATATTGAACTTCGTGCGCGCGGATCGGGTGCTGCTGTTCGATGCGCGCTTTGAAATCTTCCCGCTGCAACATCTGCTGCAACGTGACCCGGCTGTTCAGGCGGATCACGTCTTCGAACGACATGATGCGGAACCAATCGCCGTTGCACACTGTCTCCGTATGCGCGGGATCAAGGATGTTGAACGCCTGCTCCCGGTACGTCGCCGCGTTTGCGAGCACTTCCTGATGCGTCAGGTGCGGCCGTGTAACGGAGCGACCGCTCGGGTCACCGATCATGCCGGTGAAATCGCCGATGATGAGAATTGCCTGATGCCCGAGGTCCTGAAACTGCCTCAGTTTGCGCAAGACAATCGTGTGGCCAAGGTGAATATCCGAGGTTGTCGGATCGACGCCGAGTTTGACGCGCAACGGCCGGCCGAGCGCTAGTTTTTCGCGCAGTTCATTCTCATTAATAATCTGCGCCGCGCCTTGTTTTAATAACGACAGAGCTTCGTTCGGTTGCATGATCCAATCACACAATAGGGCACCCGCCTCAGCCCGACGAGTGCTACTTGTTCTTGTTCAGCAACTCGCGCACCTGATCGATCGTGAGCGGCGCGTTTTGTTGGTTCAGCGATTTTTGACTTTTTCCCTCGTCGAGAAATGGCCGCGTCCCGGCATATCCGCGAGAGGCGACCTTTTTCCCGGATTGAGGCGCATCGCGAACACCGCGCGCGGTCTGATTTGCGTAAGCAAACCGTGAATTTGCCGTTGTTTGCTGTGACGAAACCTCGGACGCGCTGCGTCCGCCGTGGTACGTCTTAGAGTAAAATTGGCTTGTTGCGAAATCTCGTGTTCCAGAAAAATTTTTCGCGCGTGGTTTCTGGTGAACGTAAAACGATCCGACATTTGCCCGTTTGTTGATCGAGGCCGAACCGTCGCCAGTAAACTTCTTATTTTGCGCATCGTTTTGCAGCGTCATGTCCGGCTTCAGGAGTCGATCGACTAGTTTTTTTTCCTGGTCCTGAGCGCGTACGCAGCAGACAACCACTGCCAGGACTATGGAGACTGCAAGAGATCTTCCCACGGTGGGGAGGCTGCCCGACGGAGTATGCGTTTGTAAAGCAAATTCCCAAAGCCAGAGGCGGCGCACTCCGTTGTCGCGAAGGGGTTTTTGTTGTTTTCGCCGGTTCTCCGACGGACAATGCGCGCATGGCTGAACACGTTTACAAGAAAATTGAAATAGTCGGCTCCTCGCCCAACGGATTTGAAGAAGCGGTGCAAAATGCGCTGGAGCGCGCAAGGAAAACCATTCGCAACATGCGGTGGTTTGAGGTGAGTGAAACCCGCGGCTACATCGAGGATGGCAAGATCGCCCACTGGCAGGTTACGTTAAAAGTCGGGTTCACGCTGGAAGGGTGATGTAAGGCGTTTGTGTCAAACGCCAAGCGGGAGATACGTGCTCGCCGCGCGAGCGCCTCTACAACATTATTCCGGCTGCTGAGTCGCCTGGTACAGTTTGGCAGCCCCGTAAATCAACACCGCTGGCTTTAGTGCGAACATGAGCAGATGAACAAATCCGCCAAGCACTCGGCCCAGCGGCAAACGATTAAAGATGTAACCAGCGGCAAACGCATACAGGAGAGATTGTGTCGGCTTTTGGCGCACGTACTCGCCCGTTTCGCTGACGACCGCCTCGACTCGGTCTTTCACCCATTGCATTCCGCGTTCCGGAAACTCAGCAACCATTTCGGCAGATAACTGATCCATGTCGTTTAATGATTCGCATTTTGATCCTGTGTTGCGCGCATCGAATCGTCAACACAGTGCGAGCCGGAACTTAGGCTTTAGCCTGTGCGTTCAGTGGATTTGGCAACCGCAGCGTCGTTACTCAGTCGAGTGCAAGTCGGCTGGGCACACAGACCAGGAGGTCTATGTTCCTTTAGCCTTGCGTTTCTCAACGTAAAGCAAGCCAGATCGAGCTCGCTCCGGCGTCGGGTGGAAAGTCAGGCAGCGGCAACGGCCGGTGAAATGTCGCGGCCCGACGCGTTTCTTTGAGACAATATCGAGCCATGACTTCCAGCGCATGTTCGCCCAATGCAGAATAATTGGTCGAGATCAAGACGTGGGCGTCACGCTCTGCCAATGCAAGAGCCCTGATGAGCAAATGTTCGAAATCATGTTCGACCTGGAACGGTTTTCCTCTCGGCGTAGTTGAAAAAGTCGGCGGATCGAGAATGATCGCGTCGAATCGTTCGCCTCTCCGGGCGAGCCGCGGCAGCACCGATCTCACGTCATCAGCGACAAAGCGATGGTCCACCGTTGGAAGATTGTTCAGCGCAAAATTCTCGCGTCCGCGTGTGAGATACTTTTTGGAAAGATCGATATTGAGAGTGCTCGCTCCGCTACATGCGGCGCACACGGAGAAAGAGCAGGTGTAAGCAAAACAGTTCAGCACCCGCTTGGGCGCGATATGACGCACGTAACGGCGATTCTCTCTCTGGTCGAGAAAGAGACCGGGCGAATAGCCTGTGCCGAAGTTGATGCCGAACCTCAGATGCCATTCGGTGGCGATCGTCTGTAAACTTTCGGTCGGATCGCCAACGATCAGACGTGGCGGTTCACGCTGTTCATTCTTTCGAGGGATGAACCGTGCGAAGAGGCGTCGCATCTGAACTCTAGACGAGCTTGCCCAGGATTGCAGTTCCTCCACGAGGCGTTCGCGCGCCAGCACGCTTTTGAAGGAGATGAGAACGTCGCGGCCGAAACGTTCTGCCCAGCCATCGTCCGTCGTGCACAGCCGATGCGCATCGGTGCCCTCTGCCTGGAAATCGCGGAGCAAGGTCGGATCAATCCATCCAAAATTCATTTTCTTCCTGCGCTCCAACGGCATACTTCGAAATCGACGTGGCGCAATGGATGGGTTGCCGGCAAATCCGGCGTTGCTACAATCCGCTTTAGCTACCGGTCTGTGTCGGTACTTTTACGAGCGGGCATTGTTGCAAAACGGCCCGCAGGGCCGTGGCTACAACGGCCACCGCGGCTGGCCAGACAAGGCGACCGTTCACAATGCAAAAAGTTACTGTTCGCGTTCCCGGAAGCACTTCCAATCTTGGTCCCGGCTTTGATTGTCTGGGTGTCGCACTACGCCTCCATAACAGCGTCACGATCATCCGCGGCCCTTGGCGTCAATCTTCTCTTCTGCGAATTGTGTCTGAGGCGGCAGATCGATTTTTCAAGCAGGCACGGCGCCATGCCTTCCCCTTTTCATGTTCCATTGTGGAACAAGTTCCGCGATGTCGCGGCCTTGGCAGCAGCGCAACGGTTCGCCTCGGGATCTTGCTTGCGCTAAACCGCCTCAGCAGAGATCCGCTCGACCGAATAACGCTGTTTCGACTATGCGCCGAACTGGAGGGACATCCTGATAACGCTGCGCCAGCAACCCTCGGCGGGTTTACTGTGGTAGGCTCGGCGTGCTGCACCGACTCCCGAAAGCCTTCAGGACAGCGCGGTACCTCTACCGTGCAACGCTTCGACGTCGCGTCGCGTTTATGTTTCGTTCTTTTGGTTCCAGAACTTGAGATTCAAACCCAAAGTGCGCGAAGAATTCTGCCTTCGAAAATCTCACACATCGCTGCCGCAAAAAACTGTGCGAATGCATGCGCCCTCACGGCGGCGTTCGCATCGCAGAACTACGAAAAACTGCGCGGCACTTTTACCGATCATCTTCACCAGCCATTCCGCTCGAAGCTGATTCCATTTCTTTCGCCTGTCATTGCGGCTGCTGAGAAAGCCGGCGCGCTCGGCGGTTTTCTTAGCGGAAGCGGATCCACAATCGCAGCTGTTACACTGCACAAGCCGGAAAAAGTGGCGACGGCAATGGCGCGCGCTGCGGCCACAGCCACACGGACAATTATCACCCGCGCTGATAATCGCGGCGCGCAAATTCTCACCAATCACTAATCACCTGTCACCAATCACTATCCCTTCATGGGTCGCCGGCTTGAAAACTTAGAAGAATTTGGAATCGATGTCGTTCTCGGGCGGCGTCATGGCGTTCGTGCTTCCATCTTGCGCGGAATGCTTTATGGGCTCTCGTTCGTTTACGACCGGCTCGTGCAGCTCCGGCTTTATCTGTACCGCAAAAGAGTTCTGCGCGAACGCGCGCTCGGCTGTCTGGTGATCAGCATTGGCAATCTTACCGTCGGCGGAACGGGTAAGACGCCGATCGTTGAAAAGTTTGCGCGCGCTTTGCAGGCCGGCGGACGGCGAGTGGCAATTCTCAGCCGGGGTTACAAGAGCGTCCCACGCAAGCGAGGCTGGCGAAGCTGGTTGCGCGGAGATTCCGACCCGCCGCGAGTCGTTTCCGATGGAAAATCCTTGCTGCTCGATTCGCTGACCGCCGGCGACGAGCCGTACATGCTTGCGCATAACTTGAAGGATGTAATCGTGCTGGTGGACAAAGACCGGGTAAAAAGCGGCCGGTTTGCCATCGACAAGTGGCAGGTCGATACGCTGCTGCTCGACGACGGATTTCAATATCTCCATCTCAAGCATCGGCTCGACATGGTACTGGTAGATAGGCAAGCGCCTTTTGGCAATGAATTCCTACTCCCGCGAGGAACGCTGCGTGAGACACCG
>JBKOYE010000113.1:0-6409 GCA_046725275.1 Verrucomicrobiota bacterium | reverse complement strand
CGCGCCGTGAGTCAGGCGTGACGCCGCGCTAAGTAGAGTGAGCACAGAGGTAGGAGGAGCGACCCGAACGTAATAAACGTCTTCTTCGTGCTGCCCCCGGCTTGCGTTGAAGTTGAAGGTGGCCGAATACGCGACATTGCCACCGGTATTATCTGAAACGATCGTAATGTAATCGCCTATCTTGCTTTGGTTCGGATAGCCTTCGAAAGGATTAAAAGCATCGCTCACTGCGACATTGGCTGCCCATGTGACCCCCCCGTCTGTGCTCCAAGAATAGAATAACTGGGAGTCCGTGTTATTCGCGGCGTTTCGCGTATCATACCAGACAGAATCAATGCGGCCATTCGGTGCTACCGACAGTGTGCCGAACCAGTGCCACTTACTAGGATTAACCGGGTCGTCATTGATCTTGTGCGGTGCACTGAAGGTTAGTCCGCCGTCCGTGCTGCGCACAAACATCACGTCGGTTGTGCTTCGCCCGGATGGCACCACGCTGGCCAGCATGTAAATGTTGTTGTTAGTGGCGGTGCCGGAACGATCGATCGCCAGGAATAACTGTCCGGTCAATCCTGCTGGATTGATTCCCCCGGAACCGAGGCTGCCACCCATGTTGACGGAGGTGGTTCGGTCAAAGCTCGGTATCTGGCCTCCGATCTGCGCATTGCTTGAGCGCACACAATTAAAGTTGCTGAATCCTTCGCCGCCGATAAAGAGGTTGCCGTTGGTGTCCACGTCGAGCGTTCCCAGGTCAGTCCCGCCAGGAACAACGATCGGCGCCTGCCAGGTGACCCCGCCGTCGGTGGAGCGTTGGAATTGCACACCGCTGCCGCTACAGTTAATGCCGTCGTCTGACTGGTATTGAAAGCCGTGTCCCGGGCCGTTGGTCTTATCGATGGTGAACCACTGCTTGTCGCCGCCGCCGGCGCCTCTGTCGGGTGATCGCTCCACCCAAGTTTGGCCGCCATTTGTCGAGCGCCACAAGTCGTCGCAAAAAAAGGACAGGTTAACGTCCGATTGAAGACTGAGGTAGAAAAACTGCCCGATCTCATCGGAGTTGGTGACCGGGTCACTGCGAAAGACTCCGTTTTGCAGAACACCGGGGAACGTCCAGTGCAGGCCACCGTCGGTTGTGTATCCCCAGCCAGCCTGCCGGAAATTGGAGGTAACGTTGTTGAATTGTCTCCAGGCGATTGTCATCTTGCTCAGGTTCGTTGGGTCAACGGAAATGGAGCACTCGTTTGCGGCGTCGCCGAGGATGTTGTTTCCATTCGCATCGACGTTTACCTGGAAGCTCGTAAACGAACCGAATTGCGAGATCATTCGCGGCGACGTCTCTATCTTTCGAGGAGGCGCAGGGGGATTATCGTACGTTTCAAGTGGCTCATTTCGGGGCACCTTGCGTGTCGGGGCCAGCTGAGCTGAAGCGCTGGCCAGCGTAATGAGCGAAAGCAGACAAATTAAAACGCCAGCCTTTAACATTCTAAGGTGGATCATCATAAGAGGGTCCTCAAATATGAACAGTTCCGGATTGCAAGAGGAAGCGGCACAGAACACGACAGGGGATTCTCGAGATTCGGTTCGGTTTTACGGAATCCTCCTTAAAATTAGAGTGCGCTCAGGTCTCGTGAAAACGCCTGTCGTACCGACCGCCCAAAGCGTGCCACCCGGTGTGGCGGTGATCCCGTGCAGGCGATTATTGGAATTCTGAGCGTTTGGACTCGGAACGAAATTCCACTGCGAGCCATCCCAGTTTTCTGTCAAAGTGAACTGGGCACTACCTTGAAGAGGGACAATATACTGGCCTGCAGACCAAATGTTGTTACTCGATAGTGCGACGATGCCGACCAGGACCTGATTGGTAGCGTCAGGATCGAAATCCGGGGTCGGAACGACGCTCCAAGCTGCGCCATCCCAATGGATCGCCAGTGTCTTGTGACAGCACGCTTGCCCGACGGCCCACACATCGTTGGATGTAACGGCGGTTACACCAAAGAGAATATTGTCCTCCGTACTGTCGTTAGGACTTGGCACAACGCTCCAGGCTGAGCCATTCCAGTGCAACGTCAGTGTGCGTGCTTCCTCCTGGGATCTGCCCACGGCCCAAACATCGTTTGAGGCGACCGCATCCACCCCGAAGAGGATATCGTCGTTAACGGCCGGGGTGGGTACGATACTCCACGTGGCACCGTTCCAATGGATCGTGAGCGACTGATTATTAAAGTTGCTGTCGGTTGAGGAACCAACCGCCCAAATGTCATTTGCCGACACCACCGAAATCGCTTCCAAGACATTGGAATTGCCGGCGACATTAGGACTGGGAACAATGCTCCACGCCGCTCCGTTCCAATGTTCCACCAGCGTGCTGTAAGTGCTGCCGTTCGCGGCCTGACCGACGGTCCAAACGTCATTTGCCGCGACGACGGCAACGCCATTGAGGAGATTGTACCCGTTCGTCGCGTTGGGACTCCTCACGAGAGACCACCGTGTGCCGTTCCAATGTTCAGTTACGGTGCGGTAAGCGTTGAGTTGCGCGTTGAAGGCCCATCCGACCGCCCAAACGTCACTGTCAGTGACGGCTGCGACCGAAGACAAACTATTAGCCTGCCTGCCCGCATTAGGGCTAGCGACAATTTCCCAATCGGCGGCCCGGGCCGAATGGCCTGCGAACAGTCCGAGAATGACAAGAACAGATGCATGTATTTTCATTGTGAATTATTCCTTCCTATAGTGAACACCAAAGTCCCTCTTCGAGTCTTTCCTGGTGGTCATCTACTGGCAACTGAGGATCGGTAACAGTTATGTTACTTTCGGTCATCAACGCCGCCGGTTGTCGTTTTCTCTTTTGATTGTGTGCGTCAATCGCGATCGACACGAACTTCGGCGTTGCCGGAAAAGTCCGCTCCGACGTTGGTCACGCGGACTTCGACCAGGCGCGTTCCGCCGCACTTCAGCTTGGACAAATCGTCACTGATGTGGAGAATGAAGCCTCTCTAAAACCACTGCTGCTTTTAATCCTCACTTGAATGCCTGCCATCGGAATCACCGGAGGGATTTCCACGGGCAAAAGCACATTTTGCGAATGTTTGCGCGAGGTGCTTCCCACCGCGGAATTCTTCAATGCCGATGAGGCAGCGCACGTTATTCTCGAGCTTTCAGAAGTGAAACGAGAAATTTGTGCCGAGTTTGGCAGCCATGTCTTTTCAAGGGACGGAGACTTGAATCGGGCCAATCTTCGAGCCATAGTATTTGGCGACGCGACTAAGAAACGCGCCCTTGAACGTATCCTCCATCCACGGATTCGCCGGCAATGGAGGACAGAGGCGAAAAGGCATCGCAATTCTCCCAATTTTTTCTTTGCTGACATTCCACTCCTTTATGAGACCGGAGGCGAAACATTGTGCGACCGAGTGGTCGTGGTGGCCTGTTCGCAGAAGGTGCAGCTAGGCCGCTTAAAGAAACGGATGTCGATCACAGCTCCCGAAGCTAGAAAAATGATCAAATCGCAAATGCCACTCGAGGAGAAAATCGGACGCGCGGATCACGTCGTTTGGAACAATGGAGATCGAGCGACGCTTTACCACCAAGCGCGATTTTTGATTGCATTATGGCAAGGGCAAACATGGACGAAAAAGTAGAGACACTAGAATCTTCAGGGGACGTTCTTCGCGAACCGGACTCAGCAAGCCCGGCTGCAGTGCCGCGCGCGCTTGATCTAAACGAGCTACAGGAGTTTTCGGAGAAGAAACTCAAAGCATTGGCGCGCGATTTGGATCTGCATCTGCATCCCGCGCGATCGCGACATCAGCACATTCTCGACATTGTGCGCGCGGCAATCTCGAGTGGCGTAACTGTTACTGCGGAAGGATTTCTCGATCAGGTGAGCGATTCGTTCGCGATGTTGCGCTGGCCGAAATTAAATTTTCTGCCTGTTCCCGAGGATGTGGCCGTTCCGCGTGTGCTGATTGAGCAACATGATCTACGGCCTGGGCAAAACGTTGCCGGCACGGTGCGATTGCCAGTCCAGCGCGAGAAGTTCCTGTCGCTCGACAAAGTTACAAAGATCGAGGACCAACCAGCCGAAGAATGGAAACAACCGACCGCCTTTGACAAACTCACGCCACAGTTTCCGCAGGGCAGAATTATCCTCGAGAATCCAAGCACGAGCTCGATCTGTGCGCGCGCGGTGGACTTGTTGACGCCGCTCGGTCGCGGTCAACGCGGCCTTATCGTTGCGCCGCCGCGAGTGGGCAAGACCATTTTGCTGAAGGAAATTGCGAAAGCGATTCGGGCAAATTATCCCGAGATTGTTCTTATCCTGCTGCTGGTCGACGAGCGGCCGGAAGAAGTAACGGATTTACAACGTGAAATCGATTGCCAGATGTATCATTCAAACTTCGACGAAAACGTGCAGCGCCATGTGCAGGTGGCGGAGATGGTACTAGAGCGCGCGAAACGTCTCGTGGAAATGAAACATGACGTGGTGCTGTTGCTCGACAGCCTCACGCGGCTTTCACGCGGATACAATAATCTGGAGCCGGGCAAAGGGCGCATCATGTCGGGCGGCGTCGAGGCGAAGGCTCTGATTAAACCGAAGAAATTTTTCGGCTCGGCGCGCAACGCGGAAGAAGGCGGCAGCCTCACTGTGCTCGCCACGGCGTTAACTGAAACCGGCAGCCGGATGGACGAACTGATCTTCGAAGAGTTCAAAGGCACCGGCAATATGGAGTTGCATCTCGACCGTGCGCTACAGGAGAAAAGGGTTTATCCGGCGATTCACCCGATGCTGTCGGCGACAAGACGTGAGGAATTGCTTTATCATCCCGAGGAATGGGAGCGCGTGCTGATGCTACGCAAAACGATGGCAGCGCTTCCTCCGCTCGAATCGATGGAAAAACTCATCGATAACCTGCACGCAACCAAAACGAACGCCGAATTGCTCTTGAGCGGATTGCGGTGAGGGAGATGGCGCTCGCAAAATCTCCTTCACACGACGTGATCGCGTCGGAGCGGGAGTTGGTCGGTTTGATTCGGCAAATCCAGGCCGCAGATCGCGTCGCACTCGATACTGAGGCAGATAGCCTGCACTCGTACCGGGAAAAACTTTGTTTGCTCCAGATCAGCGTGCCCGTTGTAGCCGGCATCGTTGATGCCGGTTGTGAGCTCGATACACGCCGGGATCACCGATCCCGGCTACAGCACGACTTCATTGTCGATCCACTGGGTAACCTTGATTTGGAACCGCTGTGCCATGCGCTTGAGCCCAGAGAAATTGTTTTGCATGCCGCCGATTACGATCTGCGGATGCTGCGGCGCGGCTTGAATTTCAGAGCGAGCAAAATCTTCGACACAGTCATTGCGGCGCGGTTGCTTGGGATCCGCGAATTCAGTCTCGGTGCTCTGGTGAAGCGCTTCTTCGGTGTCGAGCTTCACAAACATTCGCAAAAGGCAAACTGGGCGCTGCGACCGCTGCCGCCGCGGATGCTGAAATACGCCGTGGACGACGTGCATTATTTGTTGCGGCTTGCGGCAAAGTTAGAGAAAGAACTGGAGCGAGTTCAGCGCCGCGATTGGTTTCGGCAATCTTGTGAGCGTGCGATTGAGCTCGCCGCCACCGGGCGCGAACGCGTCCAGGATGAACTTTGGCGTATTGCAGGAGCCGGCGCGATCGATCCGCATACGGGAGCAGTGCTTCGCGCGCTGTGGCAATGGCGGGAGACAGAAGCCGAAATGGCAGATCGACCGCCATTTCATATCTTACAGAGCCGCGAGCTATTGAAAGCCGCGGGGAGTTTCACTTCAGGACTCGTGCCTGATTACAAACACTTTTCCGCTCGGCGGCGGCAGACGTTCCGCGAAGCAGCAAAAATTGCGTTGCAATCGCCACAATCGGAGTGGCCGGTTATGCGGCGCCGCTCCGGTCCTCGACCGACTGCCCAAATGCGTCGATGCGCCGATCAGTTACGCGAACGGCGCGACAGATGGGCGGAGCAACTTGGGTTGGAGCCATCGTTCATTGCATCCCGCGGCGCCCTCGAAACGATCGCAGCTGATCCAGCTCGGGCAGGGGCATTGCTGGTTCCGTGGCAACGCAAGTTGATCGGGACCGGCTGACAGACATCAAGGAATCACAAGTGTCTGGCCGACTGTGAGGTCTTTTGCATCGCGAATGTTTCTTTTGTTCGCCTCGAGGATCGCTTTCCAACGTTTCGGCGAGTTGTAAAACTTTCGCGAAATGGAGAAGAGCGTGTCACCTGACTGCACAACGTAGGTTTGGCCTGCTTTCTTTGGCCCGGTTTTCTTTGAGCTTGCGTCGTGCGCCTGCGACAAGACACCTCGTGATGCTGCTGCGCGCGCTTCGAGTTCTTTGTGCAGCGTAAGGTTCTCGTTGCGCAACCGCGCGGCTTCAGTC
>JBKOYE010000059.1:0-22786 GCA_046725275.1 Verrucomicrobiota bacterium | reverse complement strand
GAAGGCGATGGCGACGGTTTCGGGGACGGCGCCGTTGAGACAGCTTCTTGTGCTATGGCAATGCTCGCCCCAAGGAGGAGGGCGATCGTTATGGTTAAAATTTGTTTCATTGGTAATTATTGGAAAGTGAGTTTCGAAATTGAACGGTTCGATTGCCTAACGAATCCGTGAGGCAATGCGCGAACGGCGTCTGCACGAGCCGCTGTAGCTGCGTCGCTGTGCGACGCGCAACCCCTAACTGTTAATCACCCGCGCGTCGCGTCGCCTAAAGGCGACGACTACAGGCTAACGTGCTAACCGCGCGCCGGCGGCGCATGCTCGAAGATGTGCGCACCAAGAAACGGCGACTGAACCCAGCACGGAATTAACGCCGAAATTTTGGAAAATTGAACGGCTGGCAGCGGTACGATGATCAGTGGCGGCTGAGCCCCGTGCTCATAACTCCCCGACGCGATCAGCGTGACCGCGCAGACGTGATCAGCCTGATTTGCATCCGCGTGGATGCGCGTATGGGATTGCGGTGAGACGCTAACGAGAAGTGTCCAGGAAAACGCTGCAAACAGAACGGCCGCAACAAGGACACGCGCGCAAGTTTGTGAACGCCCTGAGCTGTTCATCGGCCTCGGAGCTTGTGACAACCGCGGAGTTTGCGCAAGCAATTTTCTGGGGAGCGCGCAAGGCGCGTTTGCTGCCCAGAGGTGACGCGTTTGGATTCCTAGTCTCTCTTTTTCGAATCAACTAGTCGCTAGTCTTGGAATTACTCTCGACTTGCGTCTGGAAGACGACGTGACCTTTGCCGGGTCCGAAAGTTCTCGAGGCTGCGCGTGCGCGGACCTTTTCCGCCCATTTCGTGTTCTCGTAGTATCGGTCTTCATCGGACGGGACCAAGTTCCAACGGAGGTGTCCAAAATGACGCCAGCACTCCAGAATCATCCCGCGATCGAACGGCTGTCCTTTCGCGGTCACGACTAGGCAATTATTCTCGCGCCATGTGCCGGCATACGATTCGCCCCAGTGAAGTTCCAGCGTCTTCAGTTTCAGCGTGTCCAGCGCAAGCAGCAGGTCCTCGGTCCATTGGTAACAGTAGCCGCGTTTCCTCCAGCCGTGATAGACGAGGAAATTGTTGAAGATCGGCGTGGCAAACATCTGATACTCCTGTCTTAGCCGGGCCACCGTAGAAAAGGCGCATTGTGCCACGAGCGTCGCTTCCTTTGGATCCACTCTACGTGAAAGCCGCGCAAGCTGATTCGCCAATTCTTCGGCCTTCGCAAGATCCTTTGCTGGCACTTCGAAATCCTGTCGTTGCTGTTCAGCGCTGACGACCGCGCTCGTGACCGCAAATGCGGCAATTATGCCGGCGGCAAGTCTCGTATGCATTTACAGAAATCCCTTCGAGAAAACAGCATCCGTCGCGGGTATGGGGCGCAAACTGCCACGCAATTTGGACGGCTTACAGTGAGACCCGGTTCGTTTCCGCCCATCTCTTCAAGACGTAAAGACTCCAAAGAAAAGCCGACTCATCCGCTCGGCCGGAGCGATGCGCTTCCACTCTCTGTTTTACCAGCCGCGGATTCAAGGAACCAAGAGGCGCCTCGGCCAGGTCCAGCTCTCCTTTCCGAAACCACCGGGCCACCGGCACGCCGAATCCTTTCTTCGGCCGATACAGGATTTCGCGCGGCAAAACTGCGTGCAGCGCCTTCTTCAGAATGTATTTGGTGGTGCCTCTGCGATATTTATAGGCGCTGGGGATTCGCCTAACGAAATCGACCAGCTCAATGTCCAGAAAGGGTGCGCGTGCTTCCAGACTGTGCATCATGCTGGCGCGATCGGCTTTCACCAGGATGTCATCCTGCAAATAAAGCTTCGTATAATACTGCATGGTCTTGTCGACCAGGTCGGTTTGCGGACAGTTCTCCCACTGTTCGATCGCTTCCGCGTAAAGGTCCTCGAGATCGATCGGTTCGCCGAAAAGATCCTGCAGGCCCGCGTGATCGAGCGGCGCCATCCAGACTGGCAGCCAGAGCCGCCGGTCGTGGCTTAATCCGCGCAAGGTTCTCTTGATTTTAAAGTCGAGTGCCATGTTCGCATGCGAAGCCGGCAAACGATCGAAGATTGCCTTGATTGCAGCATGAATCGGCTGTGGAAAAATGCGGTTGTAAAGTCGCGCCCGCTGGAGTGCGTGAAATGGATCGTAACCGGCAAACAATTCGTCGCCGCCGTCGCCTGCCAGCACCACCGTCACATCTTGTCGGGCCAGGCCGCTCACCAAGTACGTAGGCAGGAGGGAACTGTCCCCCATCGGTTCATCCAACCGAGTCAGGCATTCATCGACCAATTGCCGGGCGCGCGCCACGGAAAGAGTTTCCAGTTTATGATCGGTCTTAAATTGCGCGCGAACGAGCAGCCCGTAGGTCGTCTCGTCAAAACTTTTCTCGGTAAATCCGATGCTGAAGGTCTTCAGCTGCCCCACGGGAACATGGCGCGAGGCAAAAGCGGTGACCGCCGACGAGTCGATCCCGCCACTCAGGAAAACGCCGACCGGCACGTCGGCAAGCAAGCGGCGGTGGACAGCCCGATCCAACAGTTCGCGCAATTGCTCCCCCCATTCTTCCTCTGGATTCGCGGGCAGACGCTCAAACGGCTCGAGCACCAGGTCCCAGTATTTTTCCACGCGATAATCCAGCGACCGGACATCGAGAAGAAGCGAACAACCGCCCGGAAGTTTGAAAACTCCATCCAAAATGGACCAAGGCGCAGGAATGTAGCCATGCGCAAAATATTTTTGGAGCGCGCACCGCGATACCGTTTTCGTGACGCCGGGATGTGCCGCCAGCGAAGTCAGCTCGGAAGCGAAGATAAATCCATCACGCGTGCGCGTGTAAAAGAACGGCTTCTTGCCAAACCGATCCCGGCTGCAAAAAAGCTGGCCGCGTGCGCGATCGTAAATCGCAAAGGCCCACATGCCATTGAGACGCTCGGGCAACTTTGATCCCCATTCCCGGTAACCGAGCAGGATAACCTCGGTATCGGAATGATCGGTCTGAAATTTGTGACCCCGCTCTTGCAGTTCAGCGCGCAGCTCGCGATGGTTGTAAATCTCGCCGTTAAAAACGATGACAAATTGTGCGTCGTCCGTCATTATCGGTTGATGCCCGCATGGCAAATCGAGCACCGCCAGGCGCCGGCTGGCCAGACGCACCGGCGGAACCTCGGACATCCAGGTTCCCGAATCGTCCGGGCCACGATGCCTCAGCAAGATCGACATGCGGTCCAGCGTCTCGCCTGAACCAGGACCGACGAAACCGCAGATGCCACACATAAAGATCAGCGCGCCCGGCGAGTCCTCACGAACGAGGAAACGCCTGCACCGCGGTCCGTTCCGATGCGCGCAAAAGACGGTCGCCACCCTGCTCCGCGCCGGAATATGAAATCATGTAGGTCGGCTTGTTCTGCGATTCATAATAAGTACGCACGAGCAATTCAGCGAGCAGTCCCATGAGAAAACACATTGCCCCGGTGATAAAAGCCATGACAAACAGCAGCGGGAGCGGCGTTGAGATGAAGGATTTGTCCCCAAAAAATTTGTAATATAGCGCCGCGCCACCGGCGATGACTCCAATGCCAATGCTGGCTAAACCGACCCCGCCAAAAACGTACATCGGTCGTTGCCCATAGCGATGCAGGAAGACCACAACTAGCAAATCGAACAAAACCTTCGGAATTCGTATTAAGTTGTAATGGGAGACACCGTGCCGCCGCGCATGATGCCTCACTGGAATCTCGGTCACGCGCGCCCCGTTCCAATATGCGTAGATAGGAATGAAACGATGCATCTCGCCGTAAAGTTGAACGCCTTGCAGCGCCTGCCGCCGATATGCTTTCAAGGTGCATCCATAATCGTGCAGATGGATCCCCGAAACCGCCGAGATGAGCCGGTTGGCCAGCGAGCTCGGCAGATTGCGCCGGAGCGCGGCGTCCTTGCGCCTTTGCCGCCAGCCCGAGACGAGATCGTAGCCTTCATCCAGTTTGGCCAAGAGCTGCGGAATGTCGGCCGGATCATTCTGTAAATCGCCATCCATAGTGATGAGGATATCTCCCCTGGAAAAACGAATCCCGGCCATCAGAGCCGCCGTCTGACCGGTATTACGCCGCAACTGGACGAGACGCAGCTGCGGCCGGGCCAGTTGCCGGACGATCTCGCTTGTTTGATCGGTGCTGCCGTCGTCCACCACAATGACCTCGTAGGAAAGGCTGAAAGCTTCGAGGTTGCGAAAGAGAGCCGGCAATAGCTCCCTTAGGTTGTCTGCCTCGTTGAAAACGGGCAAAATGACCGAAACCAGTTCAGGACGCATCGGGAAGACTTGTACTCTTCTTCCCAGGGCAGAGCAACCCTTCTCTGTCGTTCCTCAGACCAGAGGCGAAGCCAACCGCCACCGTGCCAGCCGGTAACGCAACTAGGCGCCAAGGCAGCCAACCCCTAGCGACGGATGCTTTGTAGTAATTGCGAATTGCCGCGCATTGTTTGCGCGCGAGCTTGCCGCTTATTGGAAAGTCGCAGAGTTTTTCGAACCGCAGTGTCCGTCTCCATGAATACGAAAGCAAAGGTCAAAAGGGTACAGTTGATTCTCAACGGGAAAGTGGCCGCGAATGACGCTCTGCGGGCCGCAGTTGCTCGGCAACGAGAAGCCGGGCATCGCATCGAAGTGCGAGTGACCTCGGAAAAGGGAGATGCGCGCCGATTTGTGTCGGAAGCAGAGAAGGTGGATTTGCTGATTGCAGCTGGTGGGGACGGCACACTAAACGAAGTCGTTCACGGCCTGATGGATGTCTCCAAGGCTATGCGCCCCATTTTGGGAATAGTACCGCTTGGAACCGCCAATGATTTTGCAACTGGATGCGGTATTCCGTGTGATCCGGCAAAAGCGCTGACGCTCTGTGTGAGAGGTGAGGCGGTACCAATCGACATCGGCAAAGCCAACGACCACTGGTTTATCAATGCAGCCAGCTCTGGTTTCGGTGCGGAAATTACAGCGACCACTTCACCGGAACTCAAACGACTGCTTGGGCCAGCTGCGTACACTGTGATGGGTGCAATCCTGGCCATCAACATTCATCATTATCAGGGAAGGCTCTGCTTGCCGGACCGTGAAATTACTGGCAGCGGCCCGGTAGCAATCGTCGGAAACGGGCGTCAGACGGGCGGCGGCATCCAAGTCGCTCCCCGTGCAAGCATCGATGACGGTTTACTCGATGTGCTCGTCGTTCGTCAGATCTCGCCGACGGCGCTGCTCGCCGCGGCGCGAGAATTGCAACAGCTCCCACCCGATGGCGAGTATATCTCCTATTGGCAAACGCCCTGGCTGGAGATCTATCCTGAAGAAGCAATTCCGGTCAACCTGGATGGCGAACCGTTACGCTTTTCCACGGTCCGATACGAAGCCGTTCCAAAGGCGATTCGCGTAATTGTTCCGCCGAACTGCCCGTTACTCTCCGCAACAGGTAAGGGGAAGGTCTAAAAGTGCGGCGACCGAAGCGCTCAGCCGGCAAATCAGTTATGGCCGGGCCGTAGCGGCGCCGGCGGCAGCGGTGGTTGTTGAGGCAGGACTGATTGTTGAGTTCGCGTGCTGCTGTCTGTCGTGCTGCAACTACAAAGCAGTCCCGCCAGAAGTAAACTGAGCAGCAGGCGCACTTTCATCGTTGGCCTCTGACATTGGGATAATTTGGCGTGACACGAGAGTCAAGGGAACTCGTGTGAATCGGGGCTAACTGAGCGGCTACTAACAAATGTCGGGACCTTTTCCGGCCAGCCCACGTTCCCCAAGCCATGGGAAGTGGCGGCGCATGTGTGCTACGCGTCTAAGGCCATATGGCTCAATGGCCTTGGTGCGAATGTGCGCGATGGCTTCTTCAACAGAATCCGTTGCGAAAATCAGGTCTAAATCCGAGGCGCTCATCTTGCCACGCTGCGCCATCTGTTCGATAAAACCGATCAATTGCCTCCAGTAATCGGTTCCCATGATCACAATTGGAAAATGTTTGATCTTTCCGTTCTGAATCAGAGCGAGCGCCTCAAAAAGCTCGTCGAGCGTGCCGACGCCGCCGGGCATAACTACGAAGGCGTAGGAATATTTCACCAGTAGGGCTTTACGAACGAAAAAATAATGCAGCCGGACGCAACGATCGAGATATGCGTTAGACACTTGCTCGAATGGCAGCTCAATGTTGCATCCAACTGACCGGCCGCCGACCTCTTTTGCACCGCGGTTCGCAGCTTCCATAATGCCCGGGCCACCGCCGGTCATCACCGTGAATCCGAGGCGCGCAATTGCCGCGCCGATCTTTCGGGCCAGTTCATAATGGGGATCGTCAGGTTTGATCCGTGCTGAGCCAAACACCGTTACGCAAGGACCGACGAAATGGAGCGCGCGAAATCCGCGCAGGAAATCGCGCATTACTCTTAGCAAGGTCCAAAACTCTGCAAAGCGCGGGCGCGGGCCTTCCAGGAAAATTTCGTCGGCTCGTTCGGGCGGCGTGACAAGTGCCGCTACGGCCGAGGCTGGCGCGCGATCGATCGGAACTTCACTTGCCATTAACGCTCAACGAGAGTCATCCAGAACGGTTTTCTATGCGCTACGGTTCACATACCACTTCAATATTTCCGCCGCATGTGGCTTGGGAGAATGTTTAGCTCGGTGCGGTACTTGGCCACGGTGCGGCGTGCGATGGGAATACCGCGCTCACTCAGGATCTCGACGATCTCGTGGTCGCTCAATGGCGCACTGCCACTCTCATGTTTGACGAGGTCGAGGATGGCTTGTTTCACGCTGGTGTTGCTGAGCGATTCGCCGGTCGTGGTTTGATAACCAGACGTGAAAAAGTATTTCATTTCGAAAACGCCCTGCGGCGTGGCCATGTATTTGCCGGACACGGCGCGACTGACCGTGGTCTCGTGCACGCCGACGGCATCAGCGACTTCCGCCATGGTCATCGGCTTCAAATGTGATGGACCATGCTCAAGGAAATCCCGCTGCCGTGAAACGATCTGTTGCGCGATGTTAAGAATTGTTTGCTGGCGTTGATGGATTGAGCGGATCAGGAATTTGCCGCTGCGAATTTTATCCCGGATGTAATCTTTGACATCGCTGGTCTGGGCGTCGCCCGACGCGATGATGTCCTTGTACAGGTTGCTGATCCGCAGATGCGGGATCTGTTCGTTATTCAATGAGATCTGATATTCGCCATCGATGTTTTCCACGATGACATCCGGCAGCACGTAATTCTGTGGGGCTGCGGCGAAAACCTGGCCCGGACGCGGATTCAGCCGTGCGATGTTGTCGGCCGCGTTTTGCACATCTTCGACGCTGATCGCAATCCGGCGCGCGATCTCGGGAAAGCGGTGCCTGCCCAGATCTTCCATGTGTTCCGACACAATCCTGTATTCGAGGCTGTGTTCCTTTCCTTGTCGCCGCAGTTGAATCAGCAAACACTCGCGCAAATCACGCGCCCCGACTCCCGCTGGATAAAACGTTTGGATTAATACAAGCGATTTCTCGAAATCGTCCTGTGAAAGTCCCGAATTCAGCGCCATTTCCTGCGGCGAGCTTTGGAGAAATCCGTCATCGTCGATGTTGCCAATGATCAGCTCCGAAGCTTTACGGTCGTCGGCACTGAGCACGTTCTGATTCAGTTGTCCGATCAGATTTTGCTGAAGCGTTTCCTGGACTGGAATGGAATCGAAAACGAACTGTCGCTTCTCCTCCGCTTCTTTTGAACCGCGCCGGCCGTCAAAACTGTAGCTGGCCGACTGCGCCATGTAATCGCGCCATTCCTCATCCAGGCTCGCCAGCTTTTCGAATTCGTTTTTGAAATTCTCGTCCGCTGAAGCTTCGACGTCGCTGCGGTCGTTGGCACCGGCATCCTCCGGCAACTCTTCCAGCACGGGATTTGTTTCCATCTCCTGTTGAACCAGGTTGCGCAGCTCGAGCAACGGCGTCTGGAGAATGAGCAGGCTCTGTTGCAGCTGCGGCGACAGAACCTGCTGCAACGCGAGGCTTTGCCTCTGCTGCATTCCCTGTGCGGCCATACGCCGAGTTTACCGGCATCGGCAACGCCGGGCAAGCTCAAGGAGCGGCGGCTTGCTGCGTAAAGCCACAGTCTCAAATCTTAATGTGCATGGCGGCGCAAAAAATAATATTCGTTGTAAGGATGATCGTCGGTGACGCGAACACCGGGGTCGGGATTCAAGACCGCTTCGATTCGGATTTCTTTTGACAAGACTTCGTTAAGGTAGCTGGCCAAGTCCTGCGAAGGAGCCCATTCTAACAAATCCAGCGCGACTGCGGCTGGCATGCGCGCGGCTACCTGCTCAGCAGACACATTCGGGATCGGTTCCTGGGACGCGAGCATATGCACGCCCACATTTCCGATCGGGACGAAACAACGAACGAACGGGAATGAATTCACGAGCGAGCGAAGGATCGCTTGAAGCGACTCCCGCGGTCCAACTGGAACCCAGGCGGCCACGATCCCGTTTGGGTTCAGGCGCGCCTTGGCCACGGCGTAGAATTCCTCCGAATAAAGCAGGCTTGATCCGGCGGCTTCGATCGGGGGAGGCGGATCGATCACAATCACGTCGAACTTTTCACGAGTCCGATTCAGGAAACGTCGGCCGTCGTCGATGACGATTCGGCCCTTTGGATTTTTGAGCACCTGCGGCGCGTCAGCATGATAAAACCCGAATGCCTCTTTCACACTCGGGACCAATTCCACCGCGGTAGTTTCGACGTTCCAAGTCAGAGCCGACCTGTAGCTGGTGCCCATTCCAAAACAAATGATCAGCGCGGCATTCGATTCGCCGTCATGCAACGCCAACGGCAGGTGAGCCATGAATTTCGTTGCAGGCACAAGGGACGTCATGCCCATGCCGTTAACGAAAAGCTGTTTCTCAAACCCGTGCCCGGTGGAAACGACTGACGCGGCGTAATCCCGACGAATCTCGGTGTTGTCGAAGTTCCGCGCGATGAACCGGGCAAAATCGACAGAATAAACCAGCGAGCAGATGAGCAGTAGGGCCGATGTCGCGGCGTTTGCCCATCGGTACCACGCCGGGAGGGATGTCGTGGCAAATATAAACAGCAAAACAAAAGGCGCGCCGAGAACCACGAGACCGATACGTTCTCCCACCCACGGCAACAGAATGTAGGATGCGACGAGCGGGCCGAGGATGCAGCCGAGCACATTCACCGCGTACGCGCGCCCGGCCTCCCCCGGATCTCCCAATGCGTAGCTGTCAATCAGACGCGGAGTCAAATAACCGAGCGCAGCGCAAAAAGGGCAGATGCTTAAAAGCACGACAGCACGGCTCCACTTTGCGATCGTGTCCGGGGTAATGAATAGCCGCAGATCATTGAGTATGATCGGGAGAAACACCGCCACTGAAACGATGGAGAGCAAAACCGCCACTGAACGGACGGAATTTTTGCGGAGATCCCGGCGATACAAAGATGATCCCAAAAAAGTCGCACCCAGGTACGCGAATAGAATTAACGCAAAGGAGTAAACCTGCGTTTGCAACACAGGTGTGAATGCCCGCGTCCACACGACTTCCATTCCGAGCGCCGCGAAACCCGTCAAAAATAGGAGTGAGAGGATGAACGTATTGGCGCGGTGTGCCCGCGAGGCTGGCCGCACTGCCGCGGAAATATCTGGTGCGGTTCCTGCCGGACGGTGAAGAGCGCCGCGCAACGCGAGCAACGCAGCTATCGTCGCGACGCTGAAATTGCTGGCTGCTGCCACCCAAAGCGTGTGACGTAACCCGAATAATTCCACCAGAATAACTGCACTGAGCAATGTGCCGGCCATTGCGCCCAGAACATTCGCCACATACAGGAAACTGAAGCTTTCGGCGTTCCGGCGATCCTGTTCCCGGACGAAGGCCATCATGAACGGGAACGTGGCCCCCATGAAAATGCACCACGGCAGGATCGAAACTCCCAGCGCGAGCGCTGAAAGGAAAAGGTAACGCGTCGAATCCGCTTCGCCGGCGGACAAGAGTAGTGTCTGTCCGATTGAAAACAGTGCCGGCACCGCAAACGCGCCGATCCCGATCAGCAGTTCAGTTCCGGCGTAAAACCAGAGAGCGGAGCACCTCGTTTTGCGAACAAGGATGTTAATTGAACGGCCGCCGGCCCATGCGCCGAGCGAGAGTCCCAGCATGAAAACCGATAGAACGACTGACAACACCTGGATGATGATTCCGAAAGATGCGAAGGCCATTCGCACCCAGACCACCTGATACATGAGCCCGGAGAACCCCGACAACAGGAACATGAGAAACAGAACACACCGCGTGAACTGGCCCAGATTCGATGCCGCTGAAGACTGCATCGTAACAGAGCTTGTTCCTCGCTCTAAGTTGCTCGTGATCCCCAAGCCCATGCTCTTACTGAACCTGACCGTCTATCATCATCCATGGCTCGCCGCTAAACGCGATAATTTCTTCAAACAAATCGCCGCCGCTCGACGGCAACGCCAGGAGATCGGCACGTGCGCCGTAGTGGATCTTCCCCAGCTCGTTTTCATGCCGTAGGGCGCGCGCCGGATTCACCGTGGCCATTTGCAGAATTTCCGCCGGAGAAACGCTTGGAAATTCCTTTTGAAACACACGCATCTCGGCAAACAAGCTCAAGCTTTCATTACTCGCGAGGCTGTCAGTGCCGAGACAAATGTTGAATCCCAACGCTCGCAATCGCTCAAATGGGAATCGGCTGTGGCCAAAATAGTTGTGACTTCGCGGACAGTGCACGACGTGAAATTTTGAGTTCGACCTTTCCAGCAACTCGAAATCGCTCTCCGTCAATTCGTTCAGGTGGACGACGATCCATTCTGGTAGGGCGCGACCTGAGCCTGTCCTGAGCGTCAAAGGAGGCGCGCCAACGAATAATCCCAGCGGCGTTTTGTTTCCGCAGTCATCCATCGGTCGCCCGATGTTTTTGAGAAATTCGTAGAGCGGACCTGTAGCATCGCAAAACATCTGCATCTCCTCGCGCGACTCGGCTAAATGCGTTGTCAGCAAAATGTTGTCGCGTTGCGCGATTTCCTCGCACCAGCGAAACAAATCTCTGGAAGCCGTAAACAACGCGTGGGGAGCAAGGCCCCACCCACCGGTTTGATCCAGGGCCTCCAGTGCAGAATCGACAAGTGCATTCACGCGCTTGGGCGCGCGGATATCGATTAACTCCGCAAACCACGAGGTGCGAATCGGAGCATAAATCTGCGGCACCAGTTCCGGAAATGCAGTCAGATTTGCGATGGTCGTTGTGCCGAATCTTTTTGCCTCCGCGAAACCGTCCTTAATCGAGTCGATATAATCGTTCGGCGAGAGCTTCGCCTTTTCCGCGTTGATCGCGCGAACCCAACTGGTGAACGATTTCTGCGGCGGGATCTTCCCGCGCAAACAGGTGTAATCGAGATGGCAATGCGCGTTGATCAATCCGGGCAACAACCCTTGTTCGCCAAGATCGACAGTGTTGCCGGCGTTGCGCGTCTTGATTTCACCAAATCTGCCAACGTCAACGATCCGATTCCCTGAAACAGCGACCGCACCGTTCTCGACAGGCGCTCCGTCCATCGTCAAAACAATGCGCGCGCGAATGATCATCTGTGAGCTGTAGCGGCGGTCTCTTACCGCCGTCAAATCTGCCTTGTAGCCACGGCGCTGCGCGCCGTCATCCCTACCGGGTGATGAGGACGCTGCGACGGACCGACCACAGGCCAGTGGCTACAGAACTGTCGTGCTTTCGCCTTTCACGACTTTGCGGCACTCGGCGACCAGCAGATTGCACGCTTCCTGGCAAAGCAACGGAACTGTAACCGCTTCGCTTTGGGAAGCGTGCGCGTCGCCCGCAGGGCGACGGCTACAAACCGCCATGACCTGATCATAGGCCGGATCAAACTTCTCTTTCGGTAAGTTGGTAGATGCGATTGCGCCACTCCGGTCGCGTCTCCACAGGATGGTCCGCAGGCATCCGCCATCGGATCGGCAAAAGTCCGCCACAGTATCATTGATCTGCGAATCAGAGATTTTTGCTGCAACACGATAAATTCCAGACTGACGATCCAGCGTCTCGCGCAAGGGCGTTGTTTGTAGGTTGCCGGTTTTCCACGCCGCGAATACTGCGAGCCGGCCCGGATAAAAATAGTCCAGCGCACGTCTCAATTCTTCCACCGTGGCGAGATCCAGCCGCCAGCCATGTCGCATGTTCGGGGCGGTTTTGAGCGGACGATAGTTTCCCGCGTCGTCGTGCTTTGCGATTTCGATCGCGTTCTCTATGTCCCGAAATAGCTGCAACTCGTCCATCGCCTCGTCATCGCGATTCGACAGGACAAACCCGCCCGTATTTGTTTTTTGAACTAGAATCTGGCCGAAACAAAAACCTCGATAATCGTGAAAGAAACTTTCGAGCAGCTCTCCGAGAATATCCCGCATTGGTAGGGCGCGAGCGCCAGGCGCGCCGGTGCACCGAGCTAGTGCAGGCAGTGCGCAATCAGGCCGGCTGCGCGTTCGAGAAACTGCAGGTCTTCTTCGCCAAAGGCATTCAACTTGTCGCTGTCCGCATCAAGCATACCAAGAATGTGACTGTGCTCGTTACGCATTGGCACAATGATTTCGGACCGAGTTGTGTGAAACGCGGGCAAATAACGCACATCTTTGTGCACGTCGCCGACGATGATCGGCTTGCCCGATTCCAGCGCCGCCCCGCAAAGCCCCTGGGTGATTGGGAAACGTGCATATGCCGGTGGCTCGTTGCCGGTTTCGGCCATTATTACAAATTCATCTTTGACGATTTTGTAAACTGCTACCCAACGGTAATCTCGCGCAGCGCGAATCATCTCCACGAGTTGCTTCATTCGTTTTCGCGTGCACCCGCCAGCCAGCGCAAATCCCCCGATCTCCTGAAGCTTCTTACACGTGGTTTCTTTCATTCGCGGGGAAGCAATCTCGCGCATAAGAAGCCGAGCGCTAGCACGATTTCAACTTTTTGCGGCTAAGGTCGCCTGCTCGACGATGATGTCGGCAAAACCCGGATCGGTTCCAATGGACGGAGCGTAAAATAATGAGCGGCCATCGATCGCGTACGGATTGTGCCGGAAAATTTCACCGCGTGAATGGTGGACCCGACGCCTCGTCGTGTCTTCCTGAGAGGGACGCGGCGAGGGCGCCGCGTCTACAATCCCCAGCAGTTTTGGAATGTCTTCATAACTGTGAAGTCCGTCGGAAATAAAAAATGGCACTACGACGACATTCGGAGTTTTCGTCAACTTCCGCCAATCAGCCACCAGCGGCGGTTCTTCCATGTAAACGTTGAGCACTGCCCCGTACTTGCCCAGTGCGCGGATCCTTTCTGCTTCCCGTTTCGCCGCGACGGCGCTGTTTTCGTTCAGATCGGTTCCGTGGGCGACTATTAACAAGCTGGTTTCGGCGGGAGTTGCATCGGGTGCGACCTCGCGTGCGCGCTTGAGCAGAAGCTCGGTCATCATCGGATGATTTCCCACCGGCTCGCAATAGTTCCAGATCTGGCCGTTCGCTCGTGTTATAGTTCGTCCGTTCAGCTCAAGCTCGCGCGGGACAACAGTCTGCGTGAAGTAACCTTCGCTGATGAAATTCGGAACGACGCACACTTCGCGAATCGCTTCGGGTTCGAACAAAAACAATGCGTCGCGCAAACTCGGCTCCTCTTTCCAAAACGCGCACTCGACGTCCGCAAAAACTTCGCGGCGCCGAATCTCCGCCGCGTGCGCCAGCGTCGGCGCGCTCGAGTCCGGATTCACGGTCGAGCCGTGAGCGACGATCAGTAGAGCGGTGTCCAGGTTGCGTTCCACACCTGATTCTACCACAGAGCAGCGAGAGTGTTAATTCTCTCCGCGACCTCTGCGCTCTCTGGATAAATGGAAGGGGTACGGGCTCCTGCGCGATGGACGGGTGCTCGCGGTGGGCGGGCAAATGGATTTCTCGAACATCCCGACCGCGACGGCCGAGATCTACGCGCCTTGACCTCGCCTCCACTGGAGTCAGCCGCTGGTCGTAATTCAGGCTTCCAGTTTGCCAATCGGACGGACTTGTCCTGCGATGAGCCTGATCAGTCACGCAGGCTTCCAGCTTGCGCAACTCACCAGCGGCGCCATAAGGGGCAGGGATGCCTGCCAGACCTTTCAGGCTAGAAGCCTGACTTACGTCACCGCACGCCTATGCAAATTCGGCGGCGCTTGTCGATCTGATGGCATGCCCGCTACATTGCCTTGCCGGTTGACGGATGTTAGCGTCGCCCGCTCGAAATGGCCCAGAATTACAAAGACACATTGAACCTGCCGCGCACGGAGTTTCCGATGAAGGCGAATCTTGCCGCGCGCGAACCCGAGATGCTCAGGGCTTGGGAACAGACGCGCCTTTACCAGGAAATCCAGAAATCGCGAGAGGACCGAGAACTGTTCGTTTTGCATGATGGCCCGCCTTTTGCCAACGGCGATGTCCACATGGGCACCGCGCTCAACAAGATCCTCAAAGACTTTGTGGTGAAATCGCAAACAATGCTCGGTAAACGCGCGCCGTATGTCCCGGGCTGGGATTGTCACGGGCTGCCTATCGAATACAAAGTGGTAAAGGAATCGCGCTCTCTTTCTCCGCTGGAAGTCCGCAAGAAATGCGAGGCGTTCGCGCGAAAGTTCATCGATATCCAGCGCGAACAATTCAAGCGGCTCGGGGTGTTCGGCGATTGGGAACATCCGTATTTGACGATGGATCCCAAATACGAAGCGGAAATCTTGCACGCGTTCGCGGAATTCGTCGAGAAAGGCTTGGTGTACGAGGCGCAGAAGCCTGTCTTCTGGAGCACCGGCGCGCAGACGGCGCTGGCTGAAGCGGAAGTAGAATATCAGGAGCGCGACGACACAGCCGTGTTCGTGAAGTTCCCAATCGTGGGTAGGGCGCGACCGCCCGGCGCGCCTGCATCTGTTGGGGAAGCTGACAGCTTCCCCACTCAAACGAGCGTCGCCATCTGGACGACAACCCCCTGGACGTTGCCGGCCAATCTCGCCATCGCTGTGGATGCAAAAGAGAGCTATGTCGTCCAAGAATTTTCGCGAGATGGGACTTTGGAAACATTAGTTCTCGCTGAGAAACTGCTTCCACGGTTTTCTGCAGCCACAGGATTGCAGCCAGTCGGAAAACTGCTCCGCTCATTTCGCGGAGCCAATCTTGAAGGAGTGAAGGCGCGCCATCCGTTCCTCGATCGTGAAGTGCCGGTGTTTACGGCGGGTTTTGTCACAATGGATTCCGGGACTGGCGCGGTACACATCGCACCGGGTCATGGCGCGGACGACTACGTTTTCGGAATGGAACACAATCTGCCGATCTTATCGCCCGTCGATGATCATGGCCGTTTCACGGATGAAGCTGGTTTGCCGAACCTGACCGGCAAGTACGTTTTCGACGCGAACCCCGACATTGTGGAATTGCTTCGCGAGCGCGGGATGCTTCTGGGCGAAGAAAAGTTTCATCATTCATATCCATATTGCTGGCGGTCGAAAACGCCGATCATCTTTCGCAACGTTGATCAGTTCTTCATCCGCATTGATGCCCTGCGCGGCAGAGCGCTCGAAGCTATTCACAATGAAGTGAAATGGATCCCCGCATGGGGCGAAAACCGCATCGCGGGAACAGTTGAATCGCGACCCGACTGGGTGATCTCGCGGCAACGCAGCTGGGGTGTGCCGTTGCCAGTTTTTTACGGCAAGGATGGCAAAGCCATTCTCGATCCAAAGATCATTCGCAAGTTGGCCGATCTTGTCGCGCAGCGCGGCTCAAATATTTGGTTCGAATTGGATGATGCCGCTCTCGCAAAAGAACTCGCGTTGCCGTCGGGTACAACCAAAGGCACCGATACGATCGACGTCTGGATCGACAGCGGCGTCTCGCACAAGGCGGTATGCGCGGTGCATCCCGAGTTGCGCGATCCTGCTGACATGTATCTCGAGGCGACCGACCAACATCGAGGCTGGTTTCAATCCTCGCTGATGACGAGCATCGCGCTGAATAACCGCGCACCATACAAAATCTGCGTGACCCATGGTTTCGTGGTCGATCTGGATGGGAAGAAGATTTCCAAGTCTGGCACATACGAAAAGCCAACCGCTGCCGATCACTTCGTCGGCAAGTATGGTGCCGATCTGCTGCGACTTTGGGCGAGCAGCATTGATTTCACGACCGATGTGCCGTTCTCGGAAGAAATCTTTACGCGTCTCGGGGACGCGTACCGCCGGATCCGAAACACGCTGCGCATTTTGCTTGGCAATCTCTACGATTTCCCTGCTGTACCTGGGGGTGGTGACCCCGGTCGGCGGGCATCACCGATGCCGGGTACGACGCTGATCGATCGCTGGATTCTCGAGCGACTTGACGAAGTGATTGGCATATGTCGATCCGCGTACGAGAATTTCGAATTCCACAAGGTTTATCACACACTCAACCAATTTTGCGCTGTAGATTTAAGCAGCCTGTACATCGATATCACCAAAGACCGGATGTACTGCGACGCACCGGATTCCACGCGTCGCCGCGCGACACAAACGGCGATGCGCGAAATTTTCGACGCGCTCGACAGGTTGCTCGCGCCGGTCCTCGTTTTCACCTCGGAGGAAGCTTGGCGACATTCAGCAGCAGTTGGCTCGATCCATCTGCAGGAATTTCCGGACGCACAGAATCGGAGCCAGGAAGCGAGCGATCAGGTTGGCGAGCTGTTGAGATTACGCGGCATCATCGGGCAGGCGATCGAGCTCGCGCGGCAGGAGAAACTGATCGGCAACACGTTGGAAGCCCGCGTCGTTTTGAATTCGGATTCCGACGTCACAGAGAAAATTCCCAAGGAAGAGCTCGAGGAATTTTTCATTCTCAGTGATTTGACGATTCACCAGGCGGAGGAACCGAGCGCTTCGGTGACGAAAACGCCGTACAAAAAGTGTGCGCGCTGCTGGCGACATCGACCAACTGTCGGCACGAGTAAAGCGCACCCGGATTTGTGCGACCGGTGCGAGAGCGTGGTTGTCGCAATGAGCAGCTCAAATACCTAAAAGCTTTGAGTAGGCGCCATCAATCAGCTTCTGTTATGTCGAGCGAAGTCGAGACATCTCTAGTTCCTGGTCTAATCCGCGCTATTAAATCAATGGCCAGAGATTCCTCGACTTCGCTCCGCTTCGCTCGGAATGACAAACGAGGGACGTGAAGTTCATCCTTTTTCTCTCGCTTCCGCTCTACGTTTTGGATCAGTGCACGAAGCAACTGGTCCTGCGATTCATCAGTCCGTACGACGCTCGCATTATCGTGCCGGAGTTTTTCAGCTTGGTGAACGTTACCAATACCGGCGCGGCATTTGGGACTTTCAAAGGCAACAACACTTTTTTTATCGCAATCTCCATTGTCGCTTTGGTGGTTGTGACGGTTCTGCTCACCCAATCGCGGCGGTCTGATGCGTGGCGAGATGTATCGCTTGCGCTTCTTCTTGCAGGTATTCTGGGCAATCTCACTGATCGCCTGCTCTATGGGCACGTGATCGACTTTCTACTCTTTAATCTACACATCCGTTACGCCGATCCGTGGCCTGCGTTTAACGTCGCCGATTCATGCATCTCGATTGCCGTAGTGCTGTTTATCATTCACTCGTTTGGCGGGCAGAAGAGCACTGGATAGCCAGGCCAGCGGTCTGGATTGCGCTTCGCACAGCGAAGCGGCTACAGTGAGCGTGTGGAACCCTCACCCATGGAAAAGGCCGCGCGCAAAGTCGCGGCGCGCTTACGTGAACACAGGCACATCGCGTACTTCGCAGGCGGTTGCGTGCGCGACATGGTGCGCGGTTTGACCCCAAAGGATTACGACATCGCCACTGACGCGCGCCCGGAAACTGTGCAGGCGCTTTTCCCACGCACGTACGCAGTCGGTGCACATTTTGGCGTGATCATTGTGCTCGAGGACGACTTTCAATTTGAGGTGGCCGCCTTTCGTTCCGATGATGCTTACATCGACGGCAGACATCCGACGGCGGTGCATTTTTCTTCGCCCGAGGCAGACGCTAAGCGGCGCGATTTCACCATTAACGGAATGTTTTACGATCCGGTCGCGAATGAGGTCATTGATCTTGTCGGCGGCCAGGCCGATATCGCCGCGAAAATAGTGCGCGCGATTGGCGATCCTGCGAAACGATTTGCTGAAGATCGCTTGCGCATGCTGCGGGCCGTGCGGTTTGCCACAGTGCTCGATTACCAGATCGATAATGAAACCTGGGACGCGCTTGTGACTAATGCGCCTTCAATCAATCAGATCAGCGCGGAACGAATTCGCGACGAGCTTGTGCGGATCTTTCTCTCGTCAAAGCGCGTTCGCGGCTGGGACCTGCTCGATTCCAGCGGCCTGATGAGCGCGATTCTACCGGAGCTGGAAGCGATGAAAGGCGTGCTGCAGCCCGAACAATTTCATCCCGAAGGCGACGTTTTCGTGCACACACGGCTGATGCTGCATTCGCTGCCTGAGAACGTTTCCGTTCAGCTAGTCTTTGCCGTGTTGTTTCACGATGTTGCGAAGCCAGTCACCGCGCGCGTGGATGAGACCGGCCGCATCCGTTTTAACGAGCACGACCGCATTGGTGCGGAAATGACGGAGGCGATCATGCGGCGCCTGCGATTCTCAGGCGACGAAATTGAAGCGACGGTTGAAATGGTCAGGCAACACATGGTTTTCAAAGACGCGCCGAACATGCGAGTCGCGAAATTGAAGCGGTTCATGGCGCGCCCAACCTTCGATGAGGAGCTCGAGCTTCATCGCGTCGATTGCGAAAGCAGTCATCGGATGCTCGAGAATTACGAATTTCTGCTGCGCAAACGTGAAGAATTCGACAACGAACCGATCATTCCGCCGCCGCTAGTGCGTGGGGACGATCTGATTGCGCTTGGTTTGAAACCCGGACCGAAGTTTGGCGAAATCCTTGAGGCCGTGGAGACGCGGCAATTGGAGGGGACTTTGCGCACACGAGATGAAGCGATTGAGTGGGTGAAACGCAAATATTTGTCAGGCAAAAAGGATTGAGGAAAAAGTCGAACGCCCAACCTCGAACCTCGAACGTCGAATGAGAATTTTAATGATTAGCGCGGAGGGACCGCCGTTGCAGCGTGCGGGTGCGCTGGTGGATGTCATGGACGCGTTGCCGAGCGCGTTGCGTGCTCGTGGGCATGAGGTGAGCGTGGCCCTGCCGTTCTATCGCGAGATTCGAGAGAACCGCGCGTTCAGGAAAAAGGACAGCGGCATAACTGTTGACGTGCAGGTAGACGACAAGACGTATGTTGCTCGTTACCTTGAAGGCCGCAGCGCAAGCGGCGTACAGTTGCTATTCATCCGCTGCGACGAGTTCTTTGATCGCCCCGGAATTTACGGCGAGCGCGGCAAGCCGTACGAAGATAACGCCGCGCGATTTATTTTTTTCTGCAAAGCGGCGCTGGAGTTGGCCCGGCGATTGACGCCGCAATTGCAGATTCTGCATGTGCACGATTGGGCCGCTGCGTTGGTGCCGGTTTTAGTGCATGCACAGGGACTACCCTTCAACACCGTGTTGACCATCCATCACGTGGCTGACCAGGGCAGCTTTTGGGGACTTGATTTTCAGTTCACGAATTTGCCGGAGCGGTTTTTTACGCTGAGCGGCGTGGAGTTTTTTGGACAACTGAATTTTCTTAAAGGCGGCATTCTTTACGCCGACCGAACCACCACGGTCAGCGAACATTACCGGCGCGAAATTCTGACTCCTGCCGGTGGGTGCGGTCTGGATGCAGTATTGCGTGAAAATTCGCATCGCCTCAGCGCAATTTTGGACGGCGTAGATTACACGCGCTGGAATCCGGCATTGGATCGTTTGCTCCCCGCCCGATACGATCCGAGACGCCTTCGTGGAAAACAAGTTTGTCGTGAGGCGCTGCTCAAGCAAATGAAGCTCGCGCCCAATCCAGACGGTCCAGTCTTTGGCATGGTCACTCGCGTTGTTCAGGAAAAGGGTTTCGAAATCCTCGTGCCGCTCCTCGATCGCTTACTTTGGGATGATGTCCGCTTGATCATTCTCGGAGAAGGTGATCCAGCGTATGAAACTGCGCTGGCCGTCGCAGCCAGAAAATTTCCAACCAAGTTCGCCTACCAAAAAGATTACGACGAGAAACTGGCGCATCTGATCGAGGCAGGGATGGACATTAGTCTGATACCATCGCGCTTCGAGCCGTCAGGTTTAACCGCGATGTACAACCTCAAGTACGGCGCCCTGCCGGTTGCGCGTGTCACCGGTGGAATCCAGGAGATCATCGAAGATTACGATCCGACAACGGACCGCGGCTACGGTTTTCTTTGCTATCAATATTCAAGTGAAGCTTTCTGGGACGCAGTGAAACGCGCGCGTCACATCTTTCGCGACCAGCGCCTGTGGACCAAGCTGATGAAACGCGCAATGGCGCGCAATTTTTCCTGGGACGTGTCCGCGCAGCACTATGAAGCTTTGTATCGAGAACTGGTTGGCGACACGGGCCAGGCCGCAGCGTAGTCAGATCTCTCCTTTGTTGACAATCCACTGTAGCGTCCGCTGTCCTCAGCGGACAGTTTGCATGTCGCCTGCCGTAATGAAAATGCGCTGAGGCGCCGCACACTACAGCAAGCTTTCTGCAGGCGCGCTTTCCGTTTGCCAAGCCCGACGACGTGTGGGATTTTGGGCGGCTTTTTCTCCCCCAAAAAACTATGGCTTACGCAATCATCAGGACTGGTGGCAGGCAATTTCGCGTCGCGGAAGGCGACATGATCGACGTCGATCTTATAGACGCCGAGCCTGGCAAGACTGCGACATTCGGCGACGTACTGATGTTTGCGGACGGAAAGAACATGACGCAGGGCAACCCCCTTATTGAGGGAGCAAAGGTAACCGCTGAAGTTCTCGAACAACGAAAGGACAACAAAGTCATCGCGTTCAAATACAAGCGGCGCAAAGGTTATCACCGCACCGTCGGCCACCGCCGCAAATTGACCCGCGTGAGGATCAAGAGCATCAGTATAGAGGCGAAAAAGAGTTCCGCCAAAAAGAGCGACGACTAAAAGCGCGTCGCGGCTATTAGCTATCAACTAACAACTATCAACTTTCTCCAATGGCTCACAAAAAAGGACAAGGTAGCGTTAAGAACGGGCGCGACAGCGTCAGCAAACGGCTGGGTGTGAAAAAATTCGGCAGCGAGATGGTTGTAGCCGGCAACATCATTTTGCGTCAGCGCGGCACAAAATTTCTCCCGGGAAAAAACGTCGGGCTCGGTCGCGATTACACCATTTTCGCGCTGATCGACGGGAACGTGCGCTTCGATCGCGGTGGCCGACGGGTGAATGTAGATCCCGTCGCAGCTTCGTCATCTTGAGCCCCGAAAGCTTTGGGGTGGGTTCCGCGGGTCCTTGGACGGAGCCTCTCCTGAGCGAAGTCGAAGGGCTCGGCATGAGAGAACTTGTCAAGCCGGCGGCTTTTACGGTATAAGCGATTTCCGTGATGAGATACAACACGTTTCTGCTTTTTGGTGCGCCCGGCAGTGGCAAAGGCACGCAGGGAAAAACGCTCGGCACGATCCCGCGTTACTATCATTGCGCTTGTGGCGATGTATTCCGCTCCATCGACACGCGCACGAAGGTCGGCAAAGCGTTCCTTGAGTATTCGAGCAGAGGCCAGCTCGTCCCGGACGATATTACGGTGGAGCTCTGGCGGGAGGCAATCGACGCAGCCGTCGAAGCCCACAAGTTCAAGCCGGACATCGACACGCTCGTATTGGACGGGATTCCCCGGAACGTTGGCCAGGCCAAGATCATGAATGATATGATCGACGTGAAGAAGGTGTTCCATCTCGCGTGCCCCGATCGCGAGACGTTGTTTTACCGGCTCAAAAAGCGCGCTCTTAAAGAGAATCGCCTCGATGATGCAAATGAAGAAGTCATTGAGCGGCGCCTCGATATCTACGTGAAAGAATCGAGGCCTGTGCTGTCGTACTACTCGAAAGAGCTAGTCACCGTGGTTGACGCCACTCAACCTCCCGCGAAAGTTCTGCTCGATATCTTAAAGAGCGTGAACGACGGCGCGTATGAACCAGCAGCAGTTTGAAAGCTTCACCGCCTCCAGCCTTTATTGTGACAAATGCAAAGCCGCGATGCAAGTACGCGAGCGGCTTTTGTTAGTCCTGCCGGATCGCGAAATCTTCGATTATCTCTGCACGGGGTGCGGATCGTCAGTAGGCCGGCGTGAGGTAACGGCTGGCGAAAAGATGCTCGCGCAAGCTGTAAGCGGGCGGCGACCGCGTCGCTCTGCCATGCTGCACTGACTCTGTAACTTCGGGATGCGCATCGTCTTTATCGGCACGGGCGAAATCGGCGTGCCGACGCTACGAGCATTGCTGAACTCCGAGCACGAAGTGGTTGCGGTCGTCACTCAACCGGATAAGCCAATCGGACGCGAGCAGCGCATTGAACCGCCGCCAATCAAGAAGGAGATCGCAAAAACTAGAATCGCGATTCTCCAACCGGCGCGAATTAAGGATCAACAAGCGACCGAAGAGATCCGCGGCCTTACGCCCGATGTGATTGTCGTCGTTGCCTACGGCCAAATCCTGCCGCGTGATGTGCTCGAGATTCCACGCCTCGCCTGTCTGAATCTGCACGCGTCGCTTCTTCCGAGGTGGAGGGGCGCAG
>JBKOYE010000013.1:0-4347 GCA_046725275.1 Verrucomicrobiota bacterium | reverse complement strand
CCACTGGGGTCAAATCGTAGATACGGATGGAACGGTCTTGCTTTGCCTTCACCAATGGGGTGCACACGAGCATCCCAGCTTAATGAGTTCTGACGACGGAAAACCGGGTAATGGTCTCCTCTTGTTTTTCCGCGTCGATGACTACGAGATGGCCCTCAAGAGGGCGCGCGTTTTCGTCAACCGGTTTGAAGAGGAGCCACACCTGAACCCGAACACTCAAACATGGGAGTTCTCGCTCCGGGATCCGGACGGATACTACGTCACGATCAGCGCCGCGTAACCAACCAATGAAGTCAAACGAGCGGGAATGTTTGATGTTTAAGGTTTGATGTTTGATGCTTGCTAGTTTGCATCATGAAAGCGCTCATCATCACACTGATCACTGGAATTGTATTGTCGCAGCTTGGTATTTCGGAAGGTGCTTCATCTGAGAATTCAGCGACTCGTGATCTTGCCGCGGCGAAGTCATTGGCGTTCGGAGGAGTTGGAGTTGCCGGGCTGATGTCCGAAGGGGAGCGGAATTTGCGAGCGGTTCTAGCGCAGCCCGATGCGCCGCAGCAATTGCAAGCCGCGCTGGTTCACGCGACACCGGCAGGCAAGCTTTACATTCTGGTTGGGCTGCGCCGATGTGATCGCGCTGCGTATCAAAAGGTCTTTGATTCGCTGGCTCGGCCTAACGATGACGTTGAAGTCGTGCGCGGATGCATGATCAGCAAGGAGCCATTTCGTCAGGTTCTCTCACAGGTTCAAGATGGTCGATTCGACGATTACCTGTCACGGCCGCCGAGATGATTGTCGTCATTGCGCAACTTTTCCGCGAAGAATGGTGAGTGAATACGGCGGGAGTTCATAGCTTGGTGATGCTTCTCGAGTGTACTGCGCAGGCGGCAGGCTGCGGATTGGGTGGCCGTTTGGGCCGTCGTCATGCCAGGCGTATTGCTGTCGCGAGAATTGAATTACATCAACGTGGCCGACAAAACTCAGCGGCTGCTTCGCGCTAGTAAGGTTAAACTCCACATTAAGTTGCGCTGCGCGTTTGGGATCCTTGTTAATGGCGAGTACAGCCCACTGCTTGTCCGGTCGTCGCACTGCATATGCAGTTACGGTAGGACGCGTCACTCCCTTCGCGCCGTTTTTCGTTTCTTTTATGGTGACCGGGAATATTTCATGTCGCTCGCTTACCGGCTGCAGCCATTCTTTCGTGAGGAGCAGAGCAGCGTAGTAGGTGGAAAGCCGCTTCAGTTGATCGCTGGTGGGACTTAGCTGAAGCATCATGAGATTGCCCCAGGAACATTTGAGCTCGTCCTGGAGATAGTTTGGCTCGTAGCCGTATAGATACGGTTTCGAACCGCCTAACGACAGGAACGTGCCAACTGTATCCGCATTAAAAAGCGCCCCTTCGATGTCGGCTTCGGGGCGTCCGCCAAAAACTGAATAGCCGTACTCGGTCATGAACCACGGAATGCCCAAGGGGACGCCATCCTGGCGCAGACTGGTTATCATTGCGCCGAGGAGCGCTGGGATTTTTAACAAATGCGGCGCAGGATCTGCGCAGACGTTATCGAACGGATAGAATTCAAATGAGAAGAAATCGAACGGCACTCCGGCGTCTCGAACATATTTTAGAAATCGATTCATCCATGAACGATTGCCGGACCCGTCGGCCCATGTAAGCAGTTGATCTTCGAAATTTTGCAGACTCGGACCTCCGACCTTGAGTGGTGACTTGAGTTCGGCCAAACGCCGGGCAACTCCAGCGTACAATGCAGCGTAATCCTCTGGCGAAGCCCATTGTCCATCCGGTTCTTCCCCAACTTCGATTCCTTCCAGGCTGTAATTCCGACGCAGCAGGTATTGAATCTCGGCTGCAGCATTCCCGGGCGTGTCGTACAACACGCCTACCGGAACGAGCGTCGGCAAGTTGTTAGTGAGTTTGCTGCGCAAAACGAAATCCAATCCAGGCTGCTCTGTATCGGGATCAAGATCTTCAGCGCGATGCCAGGGATCGGTGGACGACGTGTAAACAATTGTCTGGCGGTGTCGATCGGGTGCGTGGCGAACGTGATCGTGAAATCGTCCATCCTTACCGATTTTGCCGAGATTGACCTCGTTAATTGCAAAGCCTAACAAGTCGCGAATGTCGCCTGAGCTCGCCGCCGCGATATGCGAACTGCGGCTCATTAGGATTCGCACAAACTGTACGGCGCGCGGACGCTCTGTCAGTCGAACCAGTTCACTACCACTGTGAGCATCATTGATTTTGCCATTTGCGAACGGTTGCCAGTCGTCGTCATTGTCGGGCTGAAGATGCATCGGATCGTCGCCGGGCCAGTACTCGACACGATATTGCGTGGCGTAGGGCGTTCCCCAATGGATCCGGATCGCGTTGACTAATTTCGGTGCGCCCAGATCGATCACCACCCACTGCAGATGAGCGTCCTCCGATTCGCCGGTGAAATGTGAATCGAGATATGGATTACTTTTCCAAAATGAATTCGGATCGCCATCCGCGATACGAGAATAACCGTCATCGTTTGCTTGGTCGATCGTGTTTCCGCGGCGTGGCAACCGATAGCCGTACGAAACGTTGATCGGTTCGCCGAGTGAGTCGTCGGAGGTCCAGTATCCGCAATTGTGAACCGGGTCACTCCACGTGCCGCGCGGGTTCCAATGCCATACTTCGCTGCCCAGCTCGGTCCGCAATCGATATGTCAGCGGTCCAAGTCCGGCGGACAACATTTCACTGATATTCTTGTCTGTGAACATTTGGGCGCATTCACCTTTCTCGTGACCGTCGACGCCGGCGCCCAACGCTTCTGTTGGGACGAATCGATTTACGGGATGGTCGGCGGAGACGATGGCAGAGATTATGAGCGACTTCTTCGCTCCGAATGTTGTTGCCGCGACCGCTAATTGTAGAGCGACTGAGATGATCGCCGCAGTGCGAAGATATTTTCGCTGCAGAAATTCCGCGAACCGCTCATTTGTCACGGCGTGGTATGTAAATGCAGATCGCCAAGAGCGAAAGCGATGCCATGACGCGATTTATGGTAGGGACGGCGCGCTCCGCCGTCCGGATGCCGCAGCGCCATTGTGGCGAAACGACGTCAGATGCCCATTGCGTTTCGTGCGAAGTGCTATTGGAGTGCGATGCGTCCTCGCGTCGCTTTTGGCCTACCGCTGCGGTTTCTCTAGTTGCTTTCTGATTTGATCTTTTTCGCGGCGAATATCTTTCAAATGGCTCTCAAGCAGCGGTAGCTGTGATTTTAGCGGGTTCGGGTGGTGGAGCAGTTTCCTATTATTCTTGCCGCCCCAGTACTCTGGTCCCGGCTGCTTCGCCTCACCAATGCGCAGCAACAAAGCGTCTTCTTCACCTTGAAGCGCGTTGTAATGGTCTTGCATTATTGTGCGATTTTGTTCCGCGATAATCGCTTTGTTTTTTGCTGCCAGCTCCTCCTGTTGCCGTTGCGCCGCCTGCTCCTGCTGCTTTTGATATGCGGTGTATTTGGCGGTCTGCTCGACCGAGTATGACGCGGCTTTTTCGGAGTCGTAATGAAAGCGTTCCTGAACTTCTTTTGGCAGTTCAGTGAAGTAAACCTTCGTAATTCCGGATTTCGTTTTGACGACGACGCCATCCGGATCGACACGAGTCACGGTGGCGTCTTTGTATTCTTTGCCGTTAACCGTTTTGAAGTCTTCGGAGAAGGCGATTGATGTGAAAGATAGGATCAAGAACGTGAGAACTTTTGTGTTCATTTGTTGGGGAGGTCGCGTTTCTCTTCTGATATTTTGGGATTATCAGGTCAAGGAGAAACCTCGGAGACCGAAAGGGCTTTGCCTCGCCAAGCTGTCATTGAGCGAACTACACCGTCTTCGGTCTAATTCGCCGAAACGAGGAGTGATTTGAAACTGCTCAGAGATTCTTCCGCCGCGGCTGGGGCACCGCAATGACGCCATGAGGTTGTTTATCGCCCCGAGTCTTGCACTCGTCCTTGCGGGGTGCGGCAAGCCGTCCCCGCCGATGAGTGTCGATCCGAACGCTCCGGTCGAGGTCGTGATTCCGGATCGCGGCGTTTACACAGGCGCATTCATGGATTTTGGCGATGCGGAGGACGACGTGACGCTCGAAACCATCGAGGACTTCGAGGAAATGGTGGGAAAACATCAGGCCATCATTGTTTCATCGAGTTACTGGGGAGAACAATATTTTGCTGCAGACAATCTCAACGTCATCTGGCGGCACGGCTCGTTGCCGCTGGTTTTCTGGTCGCCATGGGACAAGCCGTACGAGGAGGATCGCGGCCCCGACAAGTTTGGTTTGACTGAGATTCTTGCGGGAAAGTGGGA
>JBKOYE010000050.1:0-9734 GCA_046725275.1 Verrucomicrobiota bacterium | reverse complement strand
GCGGATATTTCGTTTGTGAGTTTGGGCTCCGCCGCGGGGAATGTGCTCGAGAACGTGAACCGCTGGCTGGGTCAGCTCGGCCAACCGCCAATTACCGAACAGAAGCTCGGCGAGATCGCGCAGCGACTACGGACTTCGTTGGGCGACGTGACGATTGTCGATCTCGCAGGACTGCCGGACAACGCTGATTCGGCAAGAGACGGCAGAATCATTGCCGCAATGGTGACCACTGCTAACTCGACGCTCTTTTTCAAAATGCGCGGCAATGCCGATCTGGCCGAGGTGCAAAAAGGCGACTTCATCAAATGGGTCGCAGCAGTTTGCGATGCACAGACTCAAACAGGACCGCCGCAAATGGCAGTGGCGGCGCCGCAGACGACAAATGCGCCTCAGATTAAATGGGAAACGCCCGAAGGCTGGAGGGAAGTTCCGCCATCATCCATGCGCTACGCCAGCTTCAGCGCGCCCGCAGAAGGCGGCAAAATCGACATCTCCATTGTAACTTTTCCCGGCAATGGAGGAAGCGATGCCGACAACATCAACCGATGGCGCGAACAAATGGGTCTTGCGCCCGTGGATGCAAACGCCGTGACATCGCAAGTCGCTTCTCTCAAAACCGGAGATGCGACATTTTCCACCACTGACATTGCTGGTAACACAACGCGCACCATTGCGGCCTGGACGCGACGCGACGGACGCGTCTGGTTCTTCAAAGCAAGCGGACCAAATGCGGCCGTGGAAAAAGAGAAACCGAATTTCGTGAAATTTATCGAATCCGTTCGATTTTAGAAAACATGCTGCACAAACTCGTCGATCTAATCACGTCGCTGAAGCTGACGATTGTGTGTCTGGCGGCGGGGATGGCGCTGATCTTTGCCGGGACGTTGGCACAGGTCCATCTGGGGATCCACGAAGCGCAGCAGCGTTATTTCCAAAGCATGTTTGTCTGGTGGCCGCCGGAAGGGCGCGGATTCAACATCCCCATTTTTCCTGGTGGCCATCTCATCGGAGCTGTGTTGCTGATCAATCTAATCGCCGCTCATTTAAAACGTTTCCGCTGGAACTGGCGAAAACTGGGGATTCATCTCACCCACGCCGGGTTGATCATCATGCTCGCCGGCGGTCTGTTCACCGATCTGTTCGCGGTGGAGAGTCATATGCGGTTGGCAAATGGCGACACAAAAAATTATTCCGAGGACATGCGCCAGACGGAGCTGGCCGTGATCGACACAAGCGGCGATGACCTCGATCAGGTGACCGCAATTCCCGACACCGTGCTGCGCCATACCCGCCTGATCGACCACTGGAGTTTACCGTTCCGGATTGCGGTCAGAAACTTTTACCAAAATTCGCGTCTCAAGATGTTGAGCCAGGCGGGAGAAGGCGCGCGACCGATCGCGAATCAAGGACCCGGTGCAATGATCGCGGTCGAGCCTCTGATGCGCGCGACCGCACCCGATGAGCGCGATGTTCCAAGCGCGGCAATCGAAATTCTGCCGAGGGATGGTGGTTCGTTAGGCACCTGGCTGGTTTCGGATGCGCTCGGCGCACCGCAGACATTTGCCTGCGGCGGTCGCACATGGATGGTTACGCTACGCCCGTCACGTTATTACAAGCCCTACAGCGTCACGCTGCAAAAGTTCACGCACGAAAAATACGCCGGCACCGAGATCCCCAAGAATTTCTCGAGTAAAGTCACTTTGATCGATCCCGAGCGTTCCGTGGACCGCGACGTTTTGATTTACATGAATCATCCGCTTCGCTATCGCGGGGAAACATTTTATCAGGCTGGGTTTCAACCAGACGATTCTGCGACGATTTTGCAGGTCGTGCACAACCCGAGCTTCATCGCGCCGTACGTGGCGTGCGTCATTGTCGCTGCCGGTCTGCTTGTGCAATTTGGTTTTCATCTGTTTGGATTTTCGCGACAACGTCGGAGGACAGTGGCGTGAAACGTTTCCTACCGTGGATCATCCTGGCTGTTGCTGCGGCGTTGATCGTCCCCAATTGGCTGCCCCCAAAGACGGCGAGTGACAACTTCGATTTCAGCCGGTTCGGGGAAATACCCGTGCTCGTCGGCGGCCGCGTCAAACCTCTCGACACGGTTGCGCGCAATTCGCTCTTGATCATCCATGGCAAACAGGAACTGCGCCTCGAAAACGGCAGCCGTCTTGGTGCGATGCAATGGCTCACCGATGTGCTGTTCAATGCTCCCGTTGTCGATCAATATCCGGTGTTCGTCGTGCAAAACGCCGATGTGCTCGGCTTATTCGGATGGCAACAGAGCGATCGGAAATATTTTACCTTCGCAGACTTCGCGCCTTTCCTGAAGCAGATCGATGAACAAGGCGCGGAATCGGACAAGCTCGAAGCAGTCCAGCGCTCTGCTTATCAGAGCGCCATCCTGAATCTGCGCAACGGGCTGTCGCTGTATCAGCGGTTGAAAAACAGTATTCAACCGGAGGGAGCACAGAATTTTGCTGCCGAACTTCACCGTTTCGAGAGCACCGTACCGGGTGCAGCGAAGGCAGCGCGCGAACGCGCCATGGGCGAAAATTTCGATAAGGGGAAACTCGATGACGTCGCTGCGATGATTCAGCGTTACGAGCGATTGTCGGAGATGGCATATGTGCTCGCTGTTCCGCCCATCATCCCGCCGGGGTCAATGATCTCGGCTACAGCAAATGGGGATTGGCATTCAGTCGGTGATAGTTTGCTTCGCTCGGTCGGCATCGGCGAAATTCATCCGATTGTGATCGAATACGCCGTCATCGGCGATGGCTATCGCGCGAACGACCGGACACTCTTCGATCAGCATGTGCAGCGTATGATCGATTGGTTCGCCAAAGAACAGCCGAACGCGACTAAGCGCGCGTCGTTCGAGTTTTTGTTCAACCGGCTTCAGCCCTTTATTCAGAGCATGACGCTCTACGTGCTCGCGTTTCTGTTGGCGTGCGCTTCGTGGCTCGGCTGGAGCAGTATGCTCAGGCGTTCGGCGTTTTACATTTTGCTGCTCGCGCTTGCCATTCACACCTTTGGCTTGGTTTCGCGGATGTATCTGCAGGAGCGCCCGCCCGTCACGAATCTGTATTCATCGGCGATTTTCATTGGATGGGGCGCAGTCATCGTCGCGCTGATACTTGAACGGATTTTCCGCGACGGCATCGGGGCCGCCTGCGCTGGCGCAATTGGTTTTGTGACGTTGATCATCGCGCATCATCTCGCCGGCAGCGGTGACACCTTAGAGATGTTGCAAGCGGTGCTCGATACGAACATCTGGCTCGCAACACACGTCGTTGCGATCACCACCGGTTACTCGGCAATGTTTCTCGCCGGTATGCTGGCCATCATCTACGTCGTGCGCGGCGTCTTCACACGCTCGCTGAAAAAGCAAACGGCGGATTCGCTCGCGCGTATGACATACGGCGTGGTTTGTTTCGCGACCCTGTTCAGTTTTGTCGGCACAGTGCTCGGCGGAATCTGGGCAGATCAATCATGGGGGCGTTTCTGGGGCTGGGACCCGAAAGAGAACGGTGCGGTGTTGATCGTCCTTTGGTGCGCAATCATTTTGCATGCGCGCTGGGGCGGGTTCATCCGGCAACGCGGCCTGATGATCATGGCGCTGTTCGGCAACATTGTCACCAGTTTCTCATGGTTCGGCGTGAACATGCTGGGCGTAGGCCTGCATTCCTACGGTTTCATGCAAAAGGCATTTCCATGGCTGGTCGGTTTCATGATCAGCCAACTCGCTCTGATGGCCATTGCTGCGATGCCACTGGAAAAGTGGCGCAGCTTTCAAACTGCGCGCATTCCAACTTCTGGCCAACGCCCGCAAGTCTCGCCCGCTCCCTCGCCTGGTTAATTGCAGGCCCAGAAAGCTGATCTCATCATCCCATTACTCCATGAACGCTGCATTTCGTGCCGCTGTGATCGCTGAATGGCGCGGTCTGCCCGAGAAAAAACTGCAAGCCGACAGATGGCAATCCCCCACTGAGTTGATGCCGAGACTGATGCAACGCCTCGGCTTGCGCGAGCGTCTGCGCGAAACCGAAGTAATCGATGCGTGGTCAAAAATCGTCGGGGACTTCATCGCCGCACACTCCACTCCGGTCGCATTACGCGAAGGGATTCTGTACGTCCGCGTGCTCCAACCGGCGTTGCACTACGAGCTCGAACAAATCTCCAAGCCCGAGATCCTGCGAAAACTAAAACAACGCTTCGGCGGCAAAACCATCCGTGACATCCGTTTTCGCGTTGGGTAAGTTGCCGGCGGGGCGAAATCCCCCCTCAAATAACAATGCAAAGAAGCCGAATTCTCGTAGCAAATTGGTATGATTATCCGCAATATTACGATATCGCTTTTCAAGCGTACACCCAACGGGAGGCCGACTTTATCGAGGCCGCCTGCCACAAGTATTGCCCCTTCGCCGCCCGCCGATTTCTGGAGCCAGCATGCGGCAGTGGACGGCTAATCACGGAGTTCGCCGCACGGGGCTATCAAGCGACCGGTTTCGATCTTAGCCGGCCAACATTGAGCTATCTGCGACGACGCCTTGCAGGACGTCGCCTCCGTGCCGAGACATTCGAGGCTGACATGTCCGATTTCCGTCTCAGTCGACCCGTCGATGCAGCCTACTGCACGATTAGCACATTCCGCTACTTGTTGACGGAGCAGGCCGCGCGCGGCCACTTGCGCTGTATCGCGGGCAGCCTTCGCCCAGGCGGCATTTATGTCCTCGGCTTTCGTCTGCTGCCATTGGGTCTTGATAAAGAGGGGGACCGGCGATGGACGGACCGGCGGGGCGAGACAAAAGTGACTGTAACACTCCACGTGCTACGCATCGACCGCGCCAGCCGGATTGAAAACTTGATGGTCTGCCTGCTGGTTCGCCGCAGGTCGAAGCAAATTCGTCTGCGACACGAATTTCAGGTGCGCATGTACACTGCAAAGCAATTTAAACTGCTGCTGGATTCCGTTCCGTTGCTGGAACTGTGTGACGTGTACGATTTCCGGTACGATGTTGAGCACCCGCTTCTGCTGAATGACAAAATGGGTTACACTGTATTCGTTTTAAGGCGCCGACTGCCGTCGTAGTTACTCGCGCATCGTATGCTACTTTGAATGAAATTTAACATATCCAACTTTATCGACCGCCTTTTCCGAATGGAGGAAATCAACGGCGGCTACAGGTGGAAGCTGGCGCGTGTTGGATGGCTTCGCGTCGATCTGCACCACTTCGTTACCGACGATTGGCTTGGAGATATGCATGATCACCCAGCGCGCGGCATTTCAATAGGTCTGTTTGGCAAGTACCGGGAAGAAACTCCCGGAGGAGCACGCATTTATCGGGCGCCCTGGGTGCGGTCCTTTCCCGCTTCACACATACACCGTATCACGATGGTGGACCATGGGTCGTGTTGGACCATCCTGATCCTCCTTAAGCCTGTCAGGACTTGGGGTTTTTGGACTTCTGCGGGCTGGAAGCCATGGGACGAATATGGAAAAGCGAGGGGACTAGAAGAAATTGGCCACGATTCCAGGTGATCATTTACCCTAAGTTTCCGAAGGTGATCTTCGATAGGCCAGGATGTCTCGGGGTACACTTAGAGGAAACAAGTGTTAGCTTGACATCACGCCACAGAGTAGTCATACGTCTGGCATGCAATCATATGATTGGCCAGGACCACCGAAACCGGAACCACCGCCAGGACCGCCGCCAGGACCACCACCAGGACCACCACCAAAGCCCTAGCGACGGACTTGAATCCGTTCTAAGAACTAAAATCGCACCGAGATTACTTTGGCGCTTGCGAAGCGACGAGTTTTTGGAAGCGCGGATCATTTCTGAGCAGATCGAACGTCGGATCGAGCCGGAGCAGTGCTGCAGTGAGCGGTATTCCGGCCGGGCCCGTATACGGTAACGAAAGTACCCTCTGTAAAGCGGCGATTGCGCGGTCGGGCTCTCCCATCTGCGCTGCAACCCGCGCGAGGATCTCGAGCGACCGAGGACCAGTCAGTGCATCCTTTTCGATCGGATTCGCGGCCATAGCCCGTCCCGACAGAGCCAACGCAGCGGCTTTGTCGCCAAAGCCCATATTGATTAGAGCAAGATCTCCAATGAGAAGATCGTTTTCCGGCTGTTCTTTAAGAAGAGATTCAAGTTCGCTGAACCAAAAGCGCAAACCACGTCATATTTTTTCTCACGCTGCAAATATTTGGTTAAGCTGCGATACGTTCTCCACGCGTGAACCGGCACGCGCAGCTGCGCCGTCGCCCATGCGATGCCAGATGGAAGCGGGGAGGCCGGCCTGCACCTGCAATTGTTCGACGAGAAAAGGTTCCGCGGCGCGGTCGGCCAGCACTTTTACTTGATTACCCAGGGCGCGCAGTTCTCGTGCAAAGGTTTCGACATATTCAAACCAATGTCCTTTCCGATCAGGCAAAGCATCCTCGACGATAAGCCAGCGCATTTTCAAAACAGAAAGTGGAAATCAGATGACCGAGATCAGACAACTTCAAAGCCGAGTTCCCGAATCAAGCGTAGTTGATTGGCGGACGGTGGCGCGGCTTGATAACCCGGCATCCAGCGCGAACCGCGTGAACGCAGTCGCCATTCTTCGGCCAACCGTTGCAACCCTTCAACGGCAGGCAGCCAGATTCCTGGCATCCCCGCTGTCTGCTTTGATAAATATTCTACCAATCCTACGGGTGCATCCGGTGCCGCTCGCAAGTAGCGTAGATGTTTTTTGATTCTTGAAAGAAAGATTGAGCGCGTCAACCAGTCAGGATTTAACCCGCAGCTTTTTGCGTGCTCCATCATCAACTGCAAGCACCGCGCCCAATCAATGACATGTCGGGATTGGAAAAAAGCTTCGTTCTGGGTGATTTTGTTCCAATTGTGCAGGCGATAGAGAGTCAGGGCCTCTGCGCTGAATGCCAGCTTGGGCGAACTGGTCAACGCGCGAAAAAATAATTCCACGTCTTCACCCAGCATCAAATCCGTCCTATAAAATCCCACGCGTTCCAAAAATGAGCGGCGGAAAAGCAGGCTTTGAATAACGGCGAACCATCCGCGCAACCACCAGCACGGCAAACGCAGTTTCGACGGTGGCATCCGCTGCTGCAACACATGGTTTTCCAGACTCGCTTTGCACCTTTCGGTTTTCAATTTGACCCACGGACTGAACGCGATGTCTGCGCCCGTTTGTTCAAGCAATTTCGCCTGCCTCTCCAGTTTGTTGTGTGAAAACAGGTCGTCGCTATCCTGAAATTGAATAAAATCTCCCGACGCCATCCGCAATCCCGCATTGCGCGCCGCACCCGGTCCTTGGTTGGTTTGTTGAATCAGTTTTATCTTTGATCCGAATGATCGAATGACCTCCACTGAATTGTCCGTGGAACCGTCGTCAACCACGATGACTTCATGAGGCGGCAGTGTTTGTGCCAACACATTGGCGATAGTTTCGCCCAAAAGCGTTTCCCGATTGTAATTGGGAATTATCGTGGAAATTGAAGACACAACGTGATTCGGTTGCAACAGCTAAGGAATCATTCGCCTGTTTTGGCTCTCCTTAACTGTGCTGGCAGGGCTGAATTCCCCGAGCTGATCCGTGTAAAGATTGACGATCGGAATCCTTGTGCCGTGCTTAGCCGCGACTGTGCCGATATCGTGTAAATGCGATCGCCAATGAGCGTAGTGTTCCAAGTCCTCGGCGAAATGCTTGGAGAGGAGAATATGCCTTGCATCGCTGCAACACATGACCCGCTGTGCCACGTTAATTCCGGCCCCGGCGAGATTGGACTGATCGTTCACATCTGCGAATGGATTGACCGCCCGCTGTGAATGCCCATGCGTACCTTAAGTTTGGGGTGGCTTTGTCTGGCACCGTTTTAAGAACTAAAAATCGGGGCAGGATTACTTTCGCGCTTGCGAAGCGACAAATTTTTGGAAGCGCGGATCATTTCTGAGCAGATCGAACATCGGATCGAGCCGGAGGAGTGCTGGAGTGAGGGGTATTCCGGCCAGGCCCGTATACGGTAACGAAAGTACCCTCTGTAAAGCGGCGATTGCGCGGTCGGGCTCTCCCATCTGCGCTGCAACCCGTGCGAGGATCTCGAGCGACCGAGGACCAGTCAGTGCATCCTTTTCGATCGGATTCGCGGCCATGGCCCGTTCCGACAGAGCTAACGCAGCGGCTTTGTCGCCCAAGCCCATATTGATTAGAGCAAGATCTCCAATGAGAAGATCGTTTTCCGGCTGTTCTTTAAGAAGAGATTCAAGTTCGCTGCGCGCCTGGTGCCAACTTTCTCTGGCGCCGGCATGGTCACCAGCGACTTCCTGCGCCCAGCCTAACCAAAAGCGCAATTCGCCATTCAGATAACTCAGCGCGGGATCAGGCTTGGCAAGTATTTCCTTTAGCCGAGGAATGATTGATTCAGGCCGCCGCTCCAAGATAGCTTGGTGGACTTGTGTTTCCACCGCGCTGGAGTCGTCGGCCGCTGGATGAAGCGAAGCTAGCAGCGTCGAGGCAAGCGGAAGGTCACCCTGCGCTTGTGCGATACTCGCCTCTAGCGCGAGAGCATCCACATCGTCCGGTGTGATATCCAGAACTTGCTCAAGCTTCTGCAGCGCTTCTGGGAAACGACGACGAGCGATATTGGTAGTCGCGTGCTGGGTGAGCACATAGACGTTGCGAGGGTCAAGCTTCTCGGCTTCGTTAAAGTACGAGTCGCTCCGATCCCACTCGCCTCGTCTCCGTGCGACATAAGCCAGTGATTCGGGAACCCGACTGCTATTCGGTAGGAGCTGACCTGCTTGTTCAAAGTAACGCACTGCGGTGTCATAATCCTTTAGACAAAAGTAGTGGTAAGATCCCTTCGCCAACACGGCCTCGCCGAGATTCGGCTGAAGAGTAAGCGCGGTTTCGGCGGCATGCTTTGCTTCTTCACTCAGCGCAACGGTTTGTTGAAGACTCTGTGTGCGGTAGGCGCGTGATTCAACGATTGACAGCAGCGCCCAGGCAAGGGCGAACTTCGGGTCCAAGCGCACTGCTTCTTTTAGATATTTCTGTGCGCTAAGCGCGTTAGCGCTTGTGGGGACCGTTTTGAGTGTGTAAGCCAGACCACGCAGGTACGCATCGTAAGCCTCAGGGTTCTCTGTCGGTTTGGCGGCGATCTCTTGCTCTTCCCGGCCGGTGAGTTTCGCCCGCAATTGGTCGGCGATGGCTTTCGCAATTTCGCTCTCAACCGAAAAGATGTCGGTCAGTTTGCGATCAAATGTATCGGCCCAAAGATGTGAATCGGTGGCTGCATTGATCAGCTGGACGTTCACGCGCACTGCGTCGCCGATCTTCTGCACGCTTCCTTCCAGGATATGAGCGACGCCGAGTTGCCTGGCAATGTCGGGCAGATTTTCCGGCGCGCTTTTGTAATGTTGCGTGGAGGTCCGCGAGATCACCTTCAGATCAGCGATCTTGGATAGGCGTGTCAGAATCTCGTCCTGGATGCCGTCAGCAAAGTAGGCATTCGCCTTGTCTTCGCTGCGGTTTTCAAAGGGCAAAACGGCGATCGATTTTTCCGGAATCGCCTGCGCGTGTGACATTGGTTGGACACGCGGTTTAGACCCTCCGAAGTACAGCCCAGCCAACACGAGAACGGAAGCCGCCGCGACGCCAGCGATAAGCAGCGGTTTCCTCTTTGCGGCCTTGCCAGGAATTGTTGTTATTTTCGCCTG
>JBKOYE010000129.1:0-5035 GCA_046725275.1 Verrucomicrobiota bacterium | reverse complement strand
TCTTCAGCCGGTGGAGGTTCAACTTCAAGCTACGCGGCAGCGCCGAAACTTCCAGCGCGGCTTCGCCACGCCGAGGAAATACTTGCCGGTGTTTAGGCTAAAACTGAAGTACCACCGGCCTGAAGAGACCGTGTGAAAACTCAGTCAAACCGTTCCGCAATGGTTCTCGACGCGTTAGCGTCGGCCTGAATTTAGCCGGGCTTTTTAAAGCCCGGTGAAGGCAGAGAAGATTGTCCGTCGCGTTAGCGACGCTTGAATGGAACAGCTTTCAACCGTCGCTGACGCGACGAGGCTACTAAGGCTTTCGATCCCGGCGTTGAAACGCCGGGCTAAATTCAAGCTGACGCTACGCGTCGAAAACCATCAGAACGCTTCTCGGTGCCAGTTTTCACACAATCTCCTGAAGCCGGAGCCTGAGTTTTCACAACTCAGGCGCGGTGCGTTAACCGCTGCGTCCTAATTCGCGACGGATCCACGCCTGGGCGAGGCGCATGTCTCGTTTTATGGTGGGCTCTGAGACGCCAAGTGCAATGGCTGTGTCTTCTACGCTTAGTCCGCCAAAGGCTCGCATCTCGACGACTTGTGACTTGCGTTTGTCAAACGTCGCCAGCTTTGTCAGCGCTTCATTCAACTTCAGCAGGCCCGCGGTGTTGTCATTGGAAAACGTTGGCACGTCGTCGAGAGATATCTCCTGCCACTCACCACCTCGCTTGGCGGCCCGTTTAGTGCGCGCGTGGTCCACAAGAATCTGCCGCATCAGTCGCGCGGCCACTCCATAGAAATGTGCCCGGCTTTGCCATTGAGGCATATCCTGGTCGACCATGCGCAAATAGGCCTCGTGAATCAAGGCAGTCGGTTGCAAGGTGTGGTTGCGACGTTCATCTTTGAGATAACTCGCCGCTAGTTTCCGCAGTTCCTGATAAACCAGGGGAATCAGTTGGTCTAGCGCGGACCTATTCCCCTGCTGCCAGTCAACCAATAACTGCGTAACCTGGGAGGACTCGTGTTTTGACATAAGCCTGATTACCGACTGTGCGAGGCGCCGGATTATATCAGGCGGGAGAAGGTGAGCGAATCTAAGGTGAAAGGGCAATCCACCGTTTCGGGTTGGACCATATAGCTGGCGCCGACTGGCCCCGAAACGGTGGTTTACTAGTGTGTGGAAGGCTGGAGTTTTCGCGTTTCGACGCTAGCAGAACGCCGGTGAAATACTCTCAACTCGTTTCCTTGCTTTCGGTGTCAGATTCTCAAGAGTTCCCAGCACTTTGTCATGCGTCATACCAGTGCCGAGATATGTCCAGCGGTTGGCTTGAAGTTGCACGCGCCGAAATTCGTCCTTTTCGGCGTCCGTTAACGTGCGTCCGGTCGCTCGCTCAAAACTGTCCAGATCAAACTCAACTTGCTGCTTGAGCCCGCCGTCGATGAAACCGCCAATCTTAATGTACTCTTCAACGCCACACAGGATCTGCTCCTCCGTTAGACCAACTGCCAACGACTCAACCATCAGGGTATCAAGCTTGGCGTGTTGCACCTCATCGATCCAGTGATGCTTCAGCAGACTCTTAAACTGCGGATCAAGTTCCTGATCGTCCTTTATGCTTTCAATATAGTGGCGCTGCACCATCCATTCGATGTGTAGCGTGGTCAAAGCCACGCCCAGTGGATCGTGGGCCAGGATGGCCTGGGCAATCGCCTCGGGCGGACCAATGACGGGGCACGCAGTCCCGAAACTATCCTCAAAATCCTGCCGAAAGAGTTTGAATAACTGAATGTGTTTGGCCTCTTCACTGGCAAACTGAAGAAACGCACGCACGCGATAGTCGTTGCCATGAAGTTGCGGTCGCGCATGATCGATCACGAACGGCAGAATAAACTCTTCCACGAGGCCAAAAATGGACAGGTAAGCATTTCCTCTTATCTGGTTTAGAATTCTCTTTTCGTCGCTGCTTAGGAAGGCCAGTGATTCAACCCGGGCCAGTGATTCGGGCATAAATCGCCTTTCAAAGTTCAGTCGTTTGTCGTCACCGACGATATCGCTGATCTGCCAGCGCGCTACTTCCGACGCCGCCAAGGCTGATTCGTAGGTATAGGAATGCATCATTTTTGGAACACCTCCTTAGGTTCCAAGCAAAACGTCTCAGCGGTTCTTTACCGCCTTACTATGACATGCGGAAAAATTTGTGCAGAGGGATAACTGCGACGGGGAAAATTTTGCAGGTTGCAGTTGGTTTTAGATACCGCGTTCTCCGGTGAGCGTTCACGCTCAGGGCTGGTAACGACGGCCTGAGTTTGTCAAAGCAAGATCTACGTCAGGGACGCCTCCAAGGAGCCGCTTTTCATTACAGCCTGATGTAACAAATAACTCCCGCCTCTGAAATCGACGTAATCTGCGGATAACTCTCACCCTTCCAACTCACGCAACACACTTTCAAGATCACACGGCAACCCATCCCTCGCACTCGACCACTAGGGATCGCCTCCACTCCCAAGGCGTTCGCCACCTCTTGCGGATCGATATCTTTGCCCTTGTACTTAAACGCTGAGCTCCTGGCGATCACTTTCAATCCTGGCAGTTGCGACAGCTTATCAATGAGAGTCTCACTGATACCGTCAGACAGATAATCGGCGTTTGCATCACCGCTCGCGTTAGTAAACGGCAAGACTGCTATCGAGGTGATGCCCTGGGAACGTGATAAGACGCAATTGTGGGGAGAACAGTACAGCCGTCAGATGACAGACTTGCAGACAGTTCAGGGAGGGCTATATCAGAAAAACTGCGCGTCCGATTGACCGGAGCGGAAGAGCAGCAACTTAATAAGCGTGCGACCACTAATCCGGAGGCTTACCAACTTTACCTGAACGGGGTCTTTTACCAGCGCAAAAGTGGACCAAACATCGCGACCGCACTCAACTATTACAATCAAGCAGTGGCGCTCGATCCGAAGTTCGCGCTCGCGTGGGTAGGTGTTGCGTATGCAAACGTGAGCCTATCAATCAATGGTGCGATCGATCCGAAGGAAGGCATTCCCAAAGCGAAGGCAGCAGCAAAAAAGCTCTCGAGCTGGACGAAACTTTGCCTGAGGCGCACGCGGCCCAGGGTAACATCATGATGAGCGAATGGGATTGGAGCGGTGCAGAGCGTGAGTTCAAGCGAGCTATTGATTTGAACCCGAATCTGGCTGACGCTCACAGCGGCTAATGGCAGCCTTCTAACTCGAATGGGACGACACACTGAAGCGCTCGCGGAGATGAAACGCTCACAAGAACTTGATCCGTTGGATCTTAGGCAGCGAGTTCGCGAAGGATCGGCTTTATTTTTTGCGCGGCGTTACGACGAGGCCATACAGAAGTTTGATAGCATTCTCAAATTGGCACCCGACGATTTGGTTTCGCTCATCTATCGAGCTTACTCGTATGAGGGGGAAGGGAATGTATCAAGAGGCAGTCGCGGAGTATCAAAAGGTCCTGAAGAACAATCCGAGTACGAGCAGGCGGGTTTTTTACGGTTATGCGTTGGCCCAATTAGGAAAGAAAAGCGAAGCGCAGGCGATTCTGGTGGACCTTAAGACGACCAAAGAATATGTCTCGCCCGCAGAGTTGGCCATCCTCTATATAGGACTGGGTGACAAAGAAGCTGCGCTTGCTTCGTTGGAGAAAGCCTACGCCGCGCACGACGTGCAGTTGCAATACCTCAAAGTTGACGCGCACTTCGACAGCCTGCGCAGCGATCCACGCTTTGTCGAACTGATGAGGAAAGTGGGCCTACCGCAGTAAGAGACAGGAGCAGGGAAAACAGGAGCAGGGGCAGGAAGCAGGAGCAGGAGCAGGAACAGAATTACAAGATTACAAGATGACAAGATGGCGTAGTATGAATGTGTCTGGTTGTGTCTTGTAATCCTGCAATCCTGTTAACCGCGCGAATCCATAAAGTTGCGGATTTTAGTTAGCGCCGAGCTGAGGAGCTCTTGATCTGCTAGATAGACCAGGCGAAAGAAACCCGCACGCCGATCACAACCAAACCCAGATCCGTGGACCACGAGCACTCCTGTCTCCTGTAACATCTCGAGTACAAACTGTTCATCCGTGGAAGTACCAAGTTCGTCTACTTTCACCATTAAGTAAAAGGCTGCTTCTGGCGTAGTGCATGAGAGGCCGCTGATATCTCGAATCTGAGATAGTGCGAAATCGCGACGCGCTTTCAGTTCGCGAACGAAGTCGTTTATAGAAGTACGGTCTCCTTCAAGCGCCGGCTTAATCGCGTATTGTGGCGGAGTTGGTGAGCAAAGGCGCCCACTGGCCAGTCGCGTTATTGCTGTTATCAATTCACGCATCTTGTCTGCGTTAGTGAAGCGCATCCAACCGACTCGCCAGCCCGGGATCAAATGAGTCTTTGACAAACTCTCGAGCGTGATCACTGCCGCACCGACTCCGTCAGTCATGGCAGAGGCCAGGACGGAAGCAGATGTAGGCGCCCTCACGAAACACAACTCTCGATAGACTTCGTCGGAGACGACCACTAGTTCATTCTCGGCTGCGAGTGAAAGAATGTGTTTGGTGGTTTCGTCAGATGTGATAGAGCCCGTGGGGTTATTCGGATTAATGAGAACGATTGCTCTGGTTCTTTTGTTAATCAACGAAGCGATCTCGTCAACAGAAGGTTGCCAGTTGTTGTGCTGATCCAAAGCGTAGTAGCGCGCGACGGCTCCAAGTTTCGCCATGATTGCCGGATAAATCGGATAGCCGGGTGCGGGGAGCAGTGCTTCTTCGCCTTCGTTTAGCAGTGCGGTGAGTACCAGATCAGCGGCTTCAGATGCGCCACTTGTGACAATCACGTCGTTGGGAGTTGTCGGGGCGCCGAGGTCCGATGCGTATTCAGAGATTGATAGTTTCGCTTCAGGCAAGCCGGTTGAGTGAGCGTAACCGGTGAAGCTTTCTTTTAGTGCGCGCTGAACAACTTCGACAATTGAATGTGGCGGACGGAACCCGAATACTTGAGGGTCCCCGATATTTAAATAGATAACGTTGCGTCCCGATC
>JBKOYE010000210.1:0-5609 GCA_046725275.1 Verrucomicrobiota bacterium | reverse complement strand
CCGCCTCCGTTTTTCTGATTTGTTTGGCAGCGCTGCATCGCGCGTTGAAGTCGTCGTGACGTTTCTCGCGCTGCTGGAGCTGATTCGTCTTAAGCAGGTTCGGGCGATCCAGAAAAACGTCTTTGAAGAAATTGAAATCGCAGCCGTGGTGGCGTGAGCGTAAGAGTCATGCCGCGGATTTTGATCGCCGGATGTGGTTATGTCGGAGAGGCGGCAGCCGATTTATTTCATGCCGCCGGTTGGGATGTCGAAGGCTGGGTCCACTCGAACGAATCCGCAGCGAGGCTTTCGGCAAAGCCATACCCTGTTCATGTTGTCGATATCTCACAACGCGCTCATATCGCTGAACACGCGGGAACGATTGATGCGGTGATACACTGTGCTAGTTCCCGTGGCGGTGATGCCGAAGCGTATCGCCAGATTTACCTCAACGGCGCGCGCAATCTGGTCGAAAGTTTTCCCAAGGCTAAAATCCTTTTCACCAGCAGCACCAGCGTGTACGCCCAGCACGACGGCTCATGGGTGACGGAAGAGAGCGAGACAAAACCGCTGCGCGACACCAGCCGGATCCTTTTGGAAGCGGAAAAATTGATCCTCGATAAAGGGGGAATCGTTGCGCGGCTCGCGGGCATCTACGGGCCGAGGCGCTCGGCGCTGTTGACTAAATTTCTAAACGGCACGGCAACCATCGATACTGAAAACGACCGCTTTGTTAATCAGGTGCATCGGGACGATATCGTGTCCGCACTTTTCCTTTTATTGAGTCTAGCAGCCCAGCAGTCCGCACAGATTTACAATGTCGTTGACGATCAACCGATTCTGCAAAGCGAATGCTACCGCTGGTTGGCGGAGAGGCTGAATCGACCATTGTCGCCCACCGCACAAGCCCGACAGCCACGTAAACGCGGGGACACCAACAAGCGCGTGAGCAATGCGAAATTGCGTCGCCTAGGTTGGGCACCAAGATATCCGACCTTCGCGCAGGCGATGGAGAAAAGTATTTTGCCCAGCTCTTTGTAGACAATCGGGCTTATGCACGAGCTTCGCGCAGCAATCGTGCGCCGCTAGAAAGCTTCACTTTCGCCAGCTTCGAGCCTCCAATCGCGCAACCGTTCTTCCGCAACCTCGTTGCGGATGTATCGTTGCCAGACGAACGCCAGATCGAAGATCAGCGCTCCGAGCCACCATAGGTATAGGAATGCAGCGGTGCTTAACAACAAAGGCCAGGCTTGGGAATGTACCGTGAGGAGTCGCGTGATTTCGCGAATGTGGTTGGGATCGGTGTTCATCCCCCCTCCGCCGTAGAAGAGCATGTTCAACTCTTCGCGATTGAGGTGGGCGTTGTCGATGAGTTGGATCGATTCCGGTTGAGACACGAGTTGGGTCCGCTCGAATTGCGTTAATGCCGAATGTGGCAGGAGCTGCGCGATGACCAGGAGCGCGACCGCAGCAGCGCCCGCTGCGATCAGAGGACGCATTCCTTGGAAAAACCAGCGCTTTTTTCGCGGCACATCACGGCCCCCAGGTTTGCCAAATTCATGCGACGGTTTCTTCGTTCCCAGAAGTGCAAAGGCCGCGACCAGCAGGCCGAGAATAAAAATGCCGCCCGTCTGCCACGCCGGACCGAAGTGTCTAAACGCGTAACCGATCTCAAGCCGCGATAGCGGCGCCACGGCGTAGTACGACCAACAGCCTAGCGCGAAGGCGAGCGCGCCCAACCCATACCATTTCCAGCCAGCGGCCAACCGAGGCAGCCGGGCAAGCAATGAAACTCCTGCAATAAAACCGGAGATTGCCAGCGCGTTGAGGACAATCGTCGGCCCCGAGGCACTCTTATTTTCTGCCAGGCCCAGTACATTGAAACGGACGTAACGCTGGAGCGGATCGAGCCCCGGATGGGTGTACGCTGTCACGGCGCGGTAGAGCAGCCATGTGCCTGCGAACAGCAACAAAAAACTGATCACGTACGGAATCGCAGGACTGAGCAACGCCACGCCCGGAATCGACATAGGTCGTCGAGCGGCATCGCCTTGCCCTTTGATCACATCAGAAACGTAGTGCTCGAACACCGCCGCATCGTCCCAGTAGTCGTTGTGTGCTTTGCCCGGGAGCATGTAACGCGCGAAGCCGATGTCATGTTTCCTCTCCTCAAATTCGAACGGCTCGCATTCGCCGCGATGAAAATTGAGGAAATCGCGCGTAGTATCGAGCTTGAAGCCCACTGGATCGCCATAATCGTAGTAGTTGCGCCACTTAATTCGCCGATCGTTGGTGAACACGGGCCGTGCTGGAGTGAAATCGAAATCGCGAAATAAACTCGGCCAGAGAAGAAGATGTTTATCGATGGGCGAGCCGATGGTGAGATAGCCGTTCACTTTTCTCAGCCACTTCGGCACCGAGCCGTTGAGTTTTTCGATCTGGCCGCCATCGCTCGTCGACACAACGCGCTCACCCGAAAGGGCGTGCAGCAATCCGAGAAAACTCACCACGGTCCCTTCGCTGTGTGCAACGATATGCAGGTTCGCGTCCTGATTCTTGTCATGAATATCCTCCATCACGCCATGGAACCGGCCGATGATGCCGCGCCGGAACCGTGTAAATTCCGTCATGATCTGCACATCGCCCAGATATTCTTCCATGACTTCATCGAGATCGAACTTCATGATCCCGGCTTTTTCGGCAAGAAACATAAGGTTTTGAAGCACCTGAATGGTGTCGATCATTTCGTCGATCACCTCCGCTGCTAGGCTGAAATCTGGTTCGGCGTATTCGCGCAGGCGCGAATGCGAAGTGTCCGGCGCGCGCCCTGCACTTTGCCAGTAAATCGCGCGTTTATAGATCGCTCGTGCGCGGGCCACCACAGTGCGAGCCCACGCTTTTGTTTCCTCCATGGTGCGTCCTTCCTCAACGACTTGCTGGGGAATGTCGGCCCAGAAAACTTCGGTGAATCCCGTGCGAGAGAGAGAGTGCCCTGGATCGAACGTGTCCAGTGGCACGACCTTTGCCGCAGCCTGCACATCACTGTGAAACCAGCCCAGAGGTTGCGGTGCGACCGGCGGCCTTTCGCCCGGCTTCACCATGCCGATGGACGAATGTGCCAGCCGCGTGGCAACCGAGCGGACAGTTATGTTGCGGCTCTGCTCGCCTATGCCGTGGATGGCAATCAGAATATCGTCGAATTGGCTCATTCGTCAGGGGAACGCCCAGTAAGCCAGTCCTGCCTTGTACCGATCGCGAAGTTTTCGCTGCAGCGGCGCCAGACCTTTTTCGATGATTAACTGCAGGTCCTTCATGACCGGCTTGCAAGAATCGACATAGGAATGACCGAGGAGGCTGGTATCGATGCCGGTAGCATCTACTGTATCGAGTCCAGAAATGACTACGATCTTCGGGCCGGCTTCACCCAGGCGATCGAAGTCGTTGGTGCCTTTGGACTTTTTTGACGTGATCAACGCCTGGTCGTCCGATGACGCGTAAAGGGTGAAACGTTTCGCGGCGTTTTTGATTGCGGGCCAAATTTGATCGGTAAAGGTGTACGCGTTTACGTCCGGGGCGGCCATGATGACGTTGTCGAACAATGGCTGAATGTCTGGTTGACGGCCCAAGCCCATCAGCGCATTCGCCAGAAGTTGATTGCCCATGCTGTGGGCAACGAGATGAATGCGCAGGGCGCCCGATTCTCGCGCCACTCGTTCGAGAAAACTCTGTAAATGCGGGGAGCTCCAATCCACAGTTTCGCGATCTCCATCGTAGCCGAGCAGGCGGCCTTGCGAAGGCCAGCTGTACATGATCGGCACTCCTTCAAAATCCAGATCGTACGCAAGTTGGGCCGTGCGATACGCGGCGGCGTCGAATGTCACGTTGAAACCGTGAATGAAAACGAATGTCGAGCGTTTCTCCGGCTCGCGATGATCATACTCGCTCCGCAAGGCGCTGTAGAAGTCGTCGCCTTTCGCAACTTTTAGCTCGGTTACAACGAAGTGCTTCTTCGGATTCTCCGACAGCTCCAATGTGAAAAACTTGAACGGGCGCTCGACCTTGCCCTCCATGTGGACCGGCGGAATGGAGACTGTGACAAAGCCCGTGAGCAGATGGTCGTCGGCCTTGTTCCATTCTGTTCCAAAATATTTCGATGGCCCCGACGCGCCGCTCGGAAGCCGATCCGTCGCGAAAAATACTTTTACGAGCGGTTGTTTAATTCTTACCGCGGACGGCGTTGTCGCTGGTCGCGCTTCACCAATAGCAGCCGGCGGCATGGCGCGCTGTCGCGGCCGCGTTTCCTTGGGACCCTCCGCAGGAGGAGCCTCCGTTTCGACTAAGGCACGGGACCGCGATGTTTCAGGGGCTCGCGGTCCGGCCGCAGTTTGCTCTGGCGCTACGTCCTTCTTCTGCGCAGTTGCTTTGTAATGTGGCGGCGCGACACGGCCACCACTCGGCTTGGCGGCGCTCCCGCTGTAAAATCTATCGGCGTGCGTATTCGCGAGCAATTCTAGCGCCGGCTGATAATTCGGCCGTTCTTTCAAGACTTCGCGCGCGACTTTTTGCGCTTCCACAATTCGACCCGCGGCCAGGTGCTCCCGCGCAAGTCTTATTCCGCTTTCAACAAAACCGTCCAGAGCCTGATCGTGCTGTGGCCCACTGGCTGGCGCGGTCCTCAGCGCCACTCCAAACCCTGCGTACGCCCTGGCAAACTCTCCTGCGGCCAGCGCAGCACGCGCACGAATTAGCGCCTGCTCTGTCTCACTTGCGACCGCCGGATTTCGCCGGGCTCGCAGCTCCCGCGACGGCCATTCGTTTTGTGCACAAATTCCTGCAGCCGCCGCGAGTTGCAGCGCAACAACACACGCTGCCACGCCTGATCGCGAAGTTGAATGCTGACGGGTCATCGCGTAACGCCATTCGCTTTTTGCCAAAAATCGCTGCGTAAGGCAATCAAAAATATTGAGCTCTGTAGCGGGCTGTGATGCCGAAATCGCAGCTCTGAAGAACTCATGGACGGCCTAACGGCAGACGTGATTAATACGTCAAATGCCGCGCTTCCCACACTCAAGCGGCGACAGATTTGGCGCGACTAACGCGCTTGCATGGCTTCAACAACCGCAAGATCGACATTGTTATGGGGTTCGCGCCGCTCGCCGAATAATTGCCGGATCACGTCTTCCACGGGGACTTCCTGCACGTTGATGTCGCTAACATCGCAGGCTTCTAGAAGGCGTCGGCAGGTCTCGGTGACCCTTGCGCGTGGAACTTTCAATTGCACTGAGACGGGCGTTTGTTCGGTGATTTCGCCGAACGCGGACAGATCGCGTGTTCCTTCCTTCTCAAAAGTAAGACTCAGAATTTTATAGCCCGAAAAACGATCGACGATCTCTGCCAAGGGTCCGTCGAAAAAGATTTTGCCGTGATCGATCACCAACACCCGATGACACAGCTCCTCGATATCCTGCATGTAGTGGCTCGTCAGCAAAGTTACGATGCGATGTTCCTCATTGTAGATGCGCAGAAATTCGCGAACCCGTTTTTGGCTGACCACGTCCAGACCTATCGTCGGTTCATCAAGAAACAACACGCGCGGCTCATGAATGAGCGCAGCGATCAGCTCCATCTTC
>JBKOYE010000096.1:0-53843 GCA_046725275.1 Verrucomicrobiota bacterium | reverse complement strand
TTCCCCCCTTTCAATCCGCAACGCGCGGAACGTTGTGAAGAGTTGGGAATGACTTCACTTATGTGCGTTCAGTAATCATCACATCTTTTTTGTCAAACTTTTTTGTTGCGAATTTGAAAAAATTTTCACCAGCTCGCGCGCGAGTAATTTTTTTGGTGCACGCGCAATTTTCTTCGTTTCGCCATCACGAAACAGAATCAGCAACTCATTTTCGTCGGTCTCCATTGCGACGTGCCCATCGTTCGCGACGATGATATCGCAATTCTTTTCGCGCAGTTTTTTCGCCGCGTTTGCTTCAAGGTGATTCGTTTCCGCGGCGAACCCAACGAGAAGAAATTCCCGATCGTCATGGCGGCCTAACGAATCGAGAATGTCGCGTGTCGGAACTAATTCGAGCGACATTCGACCGGCGCGCTTTTTGATTTTCGCCGGCGACACCTTGGCCGGTTTGTAATCCGCGACTGCGGCGCAGAGAACGCAAACGTCCGAGTCGTCCGAGTGCCGATGGACCGCGTCAAACATTTCATCACTCGTCGAGACGGAAATGAATTGAGCGTTGCGCGGCGGCTCGAGGTTCACCGGACCGGAAATCAGAATCACGTCGTGTCCGGCGTCGATCGCAGCTTCTGCGATGGCGTAGCCCATCTTCCCGGAGGAACGATTCGAGATGTAACGCACGGGATCGATAGGTTCGCGCGTCGGACCTGCGGTGATGAGAAACCTCACGCGATCAATTTATCGTGTCGAGTAAGAAGAAATTCCGCGCGAAACGCGATCTCGTTCACTTTCCACAAGCGGCCGAGACCTTCGTACCCGCAAGCCAGCATTCCTTCTTCCGGTCCGATGAACTCGACGCCGCGCGCTTTGAGTTTTTCCACATTCTCCTGCGTCGCGGGATGCGCCCACATTTTTCCGTTCATCGCCGGCGCGATCAGGATCGGAGCGCGTGTGGCGAGAGCGATGGCTGCAAGCGGGTGATCCGCCAGACCGTGCGCAAGCTCGGCGATGATGTGCGCAGTGGCGGGCGCGATCAGCAGCAGGTGCGCGCGGTCCGCAAGCTCGATGTGGCCCGGTCGCCAGCTTTCTTTTTCATCGAAGAAGCTCGTTATCACCGGATTTTTCGAAAGCGTCTGCAACGTGAGCGGCGAAATGAATTCGGTCGCGTCGTGTGTCATCGCCACAAAAACTTCGTGGCCTTGTTTGACCAGGAGACTCGTCAGCTCGGCAGATTTGTAGGCGGCGATCGATCCAGTGACGCCGAGCACCACTGATTTCTTTGCCGCGGAAATGGGTAGCAGCTTTCGCGAACTCGCTTTCTCCAACTTACGTCTGGAGATTTTTTCCATCGCAGCCATATCGATCATTTTGGCGTCAGGCGCCGGCTCAAGTACGTTTCAGCAGACATAATGTAGCGAACTTTTCCCAGATCTTCTTCGATCGAACCGCTGACGACAGTGTAGCGGTAATCTCGCCATAATTCCATTTCTCGCCTGGCAGTGGCTAGACGCGATTCAATCTGCTGCACGCTTTCCGTCCCGCGTTTTTCCAAGCGCCGGCGCAACTCTTCAAGATCAGGCGGCATGATGAAGATGTCCGCCAAAGCCTGCCGGATGATCAGGTCGTCATAATTGCGGATGGTGGCGGCCCCTTGCGTGTCGATGTCGATCAGGACGTCGCGGCCTTGCTTCAAATTCGTCAGCACTGGTTCGCGCAGCGTGCCGTAACGATCTCCGTGCACCTGCGCGTGCTCCAGAAAATCGCCGGCTTCGATTCGCGCGTGAAAATCTGCTGCCGAAAGAAACTGGTAATGTTCGCCATTAATTTCACCGTCACGCGGTGCTCGCGTGGTGCAGGACACGGAATAAAACAGATCGCGATTTTTCCGCAGCGCTTCCACGAGGGTGGTTTTTCCTGCACCTGATGGAGCTGAGATTAGGAAGAGAATGCCGTGGCGCGTGAATTCCATTAGTTTGTCATTCTGAGCGAAGCGAAGAATCTCAGACTACTTCTCTCTTCCCGCTCACCAAGCCAATAGTCAGAGATGTTTCGCTTCGCTCAACATGACAAAGAGAACGCTCGCTTCAACAGATCGCGATCGGTTGTGCGGCGCGATCCGGGTCCATTTGGACCAAAGGATTGCTTACTCAAGGTTCTGAACCTGCTCCCGGATTTTTTCGAGTTCGGCTTTGCACGCGATGACGCGTTGTGAAATGGCAGCGTCATTCGCTTTCGCTCCGAGTGTGTTGAGTTCGCGAAAAATCTCCTGCGTGATGAATTCCAGTGTGCGTCCGACTGGTTCCTTGCTGCGTAAATGATGCGCAAATTGAGCGAGGTGGCTTTCGAGTCGCGTCAATTCCTCCGAGACATCAGCACGATCGGCAAAGAAAGTAATTTCCTTCAACACGCGTTCGTCCTCCGCAGCGACCGGCAGCCCGGCTTTTTGAATACGTTCGAGCAGCGCGGCACGATATCGTTTTACCACGTCCGGATGCAGTGCGCGGACTTCTTTGAGCTTTTTCCGAATGGCTTTGAGACGATGAATCAAATCCTTGGCCAAATGTTTGCCCTCGCGTTCGCGCATTTTGATCAGATCCGCGAGCGCCGCGCGCAGAGCGCGTTCAACGGCGGGCCATGCATCTTCGGAATTTAGAGCTTCTTCCGGAAACCGCATCACCCCTGGCGCTTGCAAGATTGTGGTGATCGTGATTTCACCCGGCGCGTTCAATTCCTTTTGTAACGCGCGCATCGCTTCGTGATACGAGCGGGCGAGCTCGGTATTGAGCGCCAGGTTGCGCGCGCCGTTAGCGCCGGTGTGAAGGCTGATGGCGGCGTTGGTGCGACCGCGCGAAATATTTTCGTTGATCGTTTGGCGAATGCGCGGCTCGAGCTCGACCAGATCGCGCGGCAAATTGATGACTACGTCGCTTTGTTTTCGGTTCACTGAATTCAGCTCGACGCTGAATTTTGTCCCCGCGTGATCGGTCTCGCCACGACCGTATCCAGTCATGCTTCGCATATATCGGAGCAAAGCTTATCGCAGAGAACTGTTCAACGTTCAACGAGCGTTTGGATCAACCTCTGCGCTGCGCGGCGATGCGGTGCAGGCATGGCGATATCCTCGATCGATTCAAACCAGTGCTGTTCGGGAGCGATTCTTTTCGGCGCAGCGCGACGATATACGGCAAGCGTTACTCGGTGATGCGTAAACGGAAACACGGACTCGTAGATCGGGCGCGCTTGGAAACTTGGCCGTTTTACGCAGTCAACTTCGAGTGTTGGCAAGATCCACATACCGTGCCAGCGATGGCTTGATTGTTCGAGCAGAACTCGCCCGCGTCTAACAATCAGCGCGTGCGTTTCGGTGAGTTCCTTCGTCTGCGGTCTCGATTTTCTGACCGGGAGTGCAGCTGGATTTTTTGCGCGGCAAAATGCTTTAACCGGGCAAAGTTGACACGTTGGCTTTTGCGGTACGCAAATTAGCGCGCCAATATCGAGGAGTGCCGAGTTGAAAATCGCTGCTTCGGATTTTGGAAGAAGACTCGCGGCATTTCGCCAGAGGGTATTCCGACCCGCACCGGAATCGATGGATTTGCGAAAATTGAAAACCCGCGTCAAAACGCGAGCGGTGTTCGCCTCGACGATCGGGACAGGTTGATTAAACGCGAAGCTGGCGACTGCCTGCGCGGTGTACTTCCCGATGCCTCGAAGCTTCTGCATTTCCTCGATTGCGTACGGGAAGGTTCCGCCGTGTCGATCCACAATTGTCCTCGCCGTGGCGTGAAGATTCCGCGCGCGAGCATAATAGCCGAGGCCTTGCCACGCGTGGAGCACGTCGTTTTCGGAAGCGCGAGCCAGTGTGGCGAAATCGGGAAAGCGGCGAAGCCATTCGTGATAGTACGGGATCACGGTGGCGACTTGGGTTTGCTGGAGCATGAACTCTGAAACGAGGACGGCGTAGGGGTCGCACGTCCGGCGCCAGGGGAGATCGCGGCGATTGCGGCGATACCAATTCGTCAGTGCGCGCTGGAATTTGGCGATCGGAAAGGCCACAAATGCGCACAGATTAACACGGATTTTGCGAGCTGGATTGCCGAACTTGTTCTTATCTGTGTTTCATCTGTGTTAACCTGTGGCCTCCAATGAATTCATACACGCATGCGCTTACGCACGAGCAAGTGCGGAAGCTTCGCGCTTTGCTCGACGAGCTGGGATTCGAATTCTCGGCAAAGGAGTGGACGATCTTTTTTGCTCAGAAGAACAAGCTGAGCGTGGCGGTTTATCAAAAGGGTCCAAAGGCTTTAGTGCAAGGCCGGGGTGCGGAGGAATTCGTCCAGTTCGAACTCGAGCCGAAGATTCTCGGCGAAGCGAAGCTGGGTTATGAAGAAGTGCATTCACCGGAAATGTTCGAGCCGCATCTGGGCGTGGACGAGAGCGGGAAAGGCGATTTCTTCGGGCCGCTGGTGATATCGGGGGTTTACGTCGATCGCGGGATCGCGCGCAAACTTATCGACGCTGGCGTAGTGGACAGCAAGCGGATCAGCTCCGACGCGCGGATTCGCGCCTTGGCCGACGCGATTCGGAAAAGTTCGCAGGAGTTGGTCGAAACGGTCCTGATCGGCCCGGCCAAGTACAACCAGCTGTACGAGAAATTTGGAAATCTCAACCGGCTGCTCGGCTGGGGACACGCGCGGGTGATCGAAAATTTGCTGACGCGAAAGCCGGACTGCCCGCGATCGTTATCGGACCAGTTCGCAGACGCGCGAGTAATCAAGGAGTCATTGCTACGGCACGGGCGCAACATTGTCATCGAACAACGGCCGCGGGCGGAGTCGGACATTGCAGTGGCAGCGGCATCGATCCTCGCGCGCGAGGCGTTCATCAACTGGCTGCAGCGCAAAGGGAAAGAACTCGGTCTCCGATTGGAACGCGGCGTATCACCGGCCGTAAAAGAGACCGCCAAAAAACTGGTGGAATTGGCTGGGCCAGAGGCCCTGCGTGACGTCGCGAAAGCGCATTTCCGCACCGCACACGAGATTGCGCCCGAGCACTACGCGGCGCCGCCTCGTGAAGATTGGCGACGGCAGGCGCCAGACGTTAATGGTTGAGCACTTGCCGGTCCGCCGCCCCGGCGGCCAAGGAAGCCCTTAACAATAGGAGTTCAAAAAATCGCTTTTTTGTGCTTCATTTGGCCACCGACAGAGTCACAAGGAACGATTACTAAAATAGATATGGCGAAATTAACCAAACGCGACATCGTTGTGTCGATCAGCAATCAGACCGGGATGGTTCAGCATCAGGTCTTCGATGTGGTGCAAAAGACTCTTGATAAAATCACTGACAGTCTGGCCAACAATATTCCGGTTGAGTTGAGAAACTTCGGCGTATTTCTACCGCGCCTTACCAGGCCGCGCATTGGACGAAACCCTAATCAGCCGGGTAGCAGTTTCGTCATTCCGCCGCGGGCGACGGTGAAGTTCAAGGCGGGGAAAATTATGCGGCAGCGCGTGGAGAAGCTCTCTCGCCAATTAAAAGAAGCGGAAGAGCGAAAGGTTAAGACCGAAGTCGGCGCGTAGGCTGGCGAATAGCTGGATCTGATCGGACGATTGTGTCTGCGGCCCCAGATTGGCAGAGGATTATCTGCCTCACGAGTCAGGAGAGCAAGCTCTGGATTGTTTTCTCCAGACGCTCGAAATTGACTGGCTTCGTTAAATGTTCAGCAAAACCTGCTTCTCTAGCTTGGTTCACATCCTCTTCACTGCCGAAACCGCTCAAAGCGATCCCGGGCAAAGGTTTGTTGAGACGCAGTTCGCGCATTAATTCGTAGCCGCTGCGATCCGGCAATCCGATGTCGCTGATGAGCAGGTCGAATTCCTGTGTGCGAACTTTCTCCACAGCCTGCTCTGCGGAATGGGCGACGGTTATCTGGTAACCGCGACGTTCCAGCATTCTCTTCATGCCGAGACAGGTATCGTAATGATCGTCCACCAGCAGGACGCGCCGGTGGGGTGAAACCGGCGGTTCCGGTTTCCGATCCACTGGCCGATCCTCCCTGTGCCCATCCCGCTCCATGGGAATTTCCACCGTGTTTAGCTCCACCGTGAACGTGGCACCCCGGTTTTTTCCGGGACTTTGGACACGGATTTGTCCGCCGTGCGCGTCGATTAACGTCTTTGAAATAGTTAAACCGAGGCCGAGTCCTCCAAACCGGCGAGTGATATCGCTCTGTCCCTGTTCGAATGCGTTAAAGATCTTATCGATCGCTTCAGGTTCGATGCCGATGCCGGTGTCGATAACGCACACCTCGATCTTGTCGGGCGTTGGATTCGCAGTTTCGATGGTGATCTGACCTTTTTCGGGCGCAAATTTCACGCTGTTTTTGATCAGATTCCAAAAAACCTGCTGCAAGCGCGCCGGGTCGCCTTCCACGTACGTGTGAGCGGCGCAAAGCCGAAAAATCACTTCCAGGTTCTTAGCTTCAATTTCATTTCGGCATATCTCGTAAGCGCGCTGAAGGATTTGGTGGATGGAAATTGGTTCGAAGCTTAGCTGAAGTTTGCCTTTCGAAATCCGAGTGACGTCGAGCAGGTCATCGATCAGACGTGCTTCCAGTTCGACGTTTCGCCGGACGACCTCGAGGGCTTCTGTGACGGGCTTGGAATCCGGCAACTCGGCTTCGAGTTCTCCCACCATCGCAATCACCGGCGTAAGGGGGCTGCGAAGCTCGTGAGATAGTTGTGCCAGGAACTGGTCCTTCGCAGCATTTGCCGCAATCAATTCCTGGCGCAGAGTCACGTCGCGCGTCTTGTCTTCCACAAGGTAAAGCACCCCTTGGACGGTTTCACGCGAGCCCTGTAACCGCAGCAGATTGATGTCCAAAAAATGCGTTACGCCTGACTTATCCTTCAACGGGTGCTCAATAAGCTGAAATGGCGTTCCAAAGTTAAGCACGCGCTCAACTGCTCCCTGCGGCGCAATCTTTACATCATCGCAAACAACTTCGGTAATGTCGCGGCTCGCCGGCACCTCTCCAAAGCGTTCTGCCATCCGGGCGAACGCATCATTTGCATGAAGAAATTTGCGCGATACTGGATCGACTAAAGCGATCCCTCCGGGCATGTTCGCCAGCATTTTCTCGTTGAAGATCACCTCACGTTCCAGTCGCTGCTTCGATTCCAGTTGCCGTTGATAAAACCGGCTGCCCAGCCACGCGAAGACCGCTGTCAACGCCACCAGCCAGGCCGCGAGCACTGTCATTCGGCCCAGAAGATCGTGAACCGGTTTGTAAGCCGCCGCCACCGGCTGCTGCACTAATGCCACCCAACCAGTCGATTCGATACGACTGAAGGAATAAAGGTTATCTTGATATTCGAAGTGCCCAGTCCTGCTCTGGCGGATCTTGTTCAGTAGCTCGCCGCTCTCAGGTGAAGTCGCACGCGGGTTTGGCTTCAAATCACTGGCAAAAAGCGCTGCACCCTTCTGGTCAAGGACCTCGAAAAGGAAGCGATCGGAAAACTCGATCGTGGACAATCGCCTGCCAATTCGTTCCACCAGGACCGAGTCGCCAACGAATCCAAGAACCGTCGTGTCAGGCGCCCGAACGGCGGCGACAATATCAGTCACCAGTCGGTTATCGGAGAACCTCGGATGAACCGGGGACACGACCGGTTGCTTGGACCCAGCCGCTTCTTCACGCCAATGACTCGCCCCAAAGTCTTTGCCGACCCATTCTGGCGCGGTCGGTATTGACGCGAGCAATGCGCCATCCGGTGCAGCCAGGAACATCCCATCAATATTTGGATGCGAATAGAATGCGGAGTTAAGCCACTGTTGGGCTGCGGGCGCAGGAGTCGGAGCACTGAGAATTCGGGCGACCTCGGGAAGGGTCTCGTAGTAGTTGATGAGGGCGCTGCTACGGCTGAGATCGGTTCCGACCACGTGGCCAAGCAACTGCACCAGCGTTTGTCGGTCCCGCAAAATGCGTGATTCCAAGGTGTCACGCAGGATCGTGTACGAAACAATGAGCGTCAGAACTGACGGAATCCATCCTGCCAGAAGGATTGGTATAATAATCTTTGAACGCTCGAAACGGTCGCGCCTTCGTTTCGTCATGAAACCTCCCAACTACATGCCGTGTTTGGCGAGAATTGGATCCGTCACCGTTAACCTGCTGAACGCCTCAGGCAAGGAGGAATTCCGTAGAGATTCAGCCGGATTTTTAGAAACACAGTGGCCGGCGAGGAAAGGGATCGCCAAACCGGGCGGCGTCGCAATTGCGAACCGATAAGAGACTGCTGTGTATCAACACGATGTGACGGCGGTTTTCAAAGGCAAACGTATGATTTTTGGATTGACGCAACTGCTGGAAATAGCATCATGTCGCCCTGACTGCATCATCCATTTGCAGCCATAGCAACTCTCCATGCAAGAAAGCATCGGACATATCATCTGGTCGGTTTGCTACCTGAGCGTGCTCATCGGGCTTTCTGCTTATGGGATTCATCGCTATTTCATCATCTATCTGTACCTGAAAAACCGGAAGCGGCCGCCGGTGCCGGCGCGCTACTTCGAAAAACTGCCGAAAGTGACGGTGCAGTTGCCGATTTTCAACGAAGTATACGTGGCGGAGCGGTTGCTCCGTTCCGTGAGCGAACTCGATTATCCCCAGGAGCTTTTGGAAATCCAGGTCCTGGACGATTCGACGGACGAAACCCGCGAGATCACGGCCGCGTGCGCGGAGGAACTGCGTCAGCGCGGTTTTAACATACAGCGCATCCACCGGACTGATCGCACCGGGTTTAAGGCTGGCGCGCTGGCGGTGGGACTCGCTGCTGCGGAAGGCGAATTTCTTTGCATCCTCGACGCCGATTTTGTTCCGCAAAAGGACCTGCTCAAAAGCACCGTCCATTTCTTTACCGATCCGAAGGTCGGAATGATTCAAACGCGGTGGGGCCATTTGAACCGGGGGTATTCATTGCTCACACGCATGCAGGCGATCTTCCTGGATGGACATCTTTTGCTTGAGCAGATCGCGCGCAGCCGGAGCGGCCGGTTTTTCAATTTTAACGGGACGGCTGGGCTATGGCGCCGTTCCTGCATCGAGCGGAGCGGAGGTTGGCAACATGACACGTTGTGCGAGGACCTCGATCTGAGCTATCGCGCGCAACTTGCGGGCTGGAAGTTCATTTATCTTTCCGACGTGGTCACTCCGGCGGAGCTGCCGGTGGACATGAATGGCTTCAAGTCTCAGCAGCATCGTTGGACCAAGGGTTCCGTCCAGACATGCAAGAAGCTGTTGCCGAGCATCTGGCGCAGCCAACTGCCGTTTCCGATCAAGCTCGAGGCCACAGGGCATTTAATGTCGAATTTCGCTTACCTGCTGCTGGCGATTCTTTGTGTTCTTTTGTATCCCTCGACTGGTGGACCTCCGGTCGGCTGGGTTCGCACGGTTTTGGTCGATATTCCGATTTTTCTGGCAGCATCGGCGTCCGTCGGGCTTTTTTACATTTGTGCCCAACGCGAGCTGCATCCCGGGACATGGATTAAAGAGATTCTTTTTCTGCCATGTTTGCTTGCACTAGGAATCGGTCTCTCGCCCAACAACGCGCGAGCAGTACTCGAAGCGATGATCAACCACAAATCGGATTTCACGAGGACGCCGAAGTACGGAATTGAACGCAAATCGCAGGCATGGCGGAGCTGCAAGTACCGGCCGCTCAAGTCAGCGCTGCCGCTCGCGGAGCTGGCGTTTGCCATCTATTTCAGCTATTTCGTGGTGCATGCTATCATGCACCGGCAGTTTTTCTCGGTCCCGTTTCTGCTGATGTTTCAGGGTGGATTCCTCTACGTCTGTCTCAGTTCGTTCGTGAGTCGCTGGTCAAAATTCAATGTCGGCAATTCACGCCCGCGCTCTGCAATTCCCGCGTGACAAAGTAGCAATTGTCGGCTAAAAGGTTTGCCCATGCTTCGGCCCCTGGCAGTAATTTTTAGTCTCATTTCGGCTGCGTCCGCGTTTGCGATCGCGCCACTGGACACTTCGAACCAACTGGTCATCAGCGTGCGTGATCAGAAGCTGATGCTTCTGCGCAACGGCGAAAAAGTGGCGATCTATCCAGTGTCCACTTCAATGTTCGGTCTAGGGGACGCGTGGGGGCGAATGACCACGCCTCTGGGTTATCTGGCCGTCGAGAAAAAGATTGGAGACAACGCCCCCGTGGGCGCCGTTTTCCATAACCGACGGATGACGGGCGAAGTTCTTCAGCCCAACGCTCCGGGGCGCGACCCGATCACTACGCGCATCATCTGGCTACGCGGATTGGAAGCGCAAAACGCGCATGCTTATCAACGTTGCATTTACATTCACGGTACCCCGGAGGAAAAAAAGATTGGTCGCCCTGCCAGTTACGGATGCATCCGGATGAAATCGAGCGACGTCGCTGCGCTTTATGAGCAAGTGCCGCTCGGCGCGGTTGTGCAAGTCATTCCTGATCATCTGCCCAAGCTGGTGAAGGCGAAGGCGCGTCAGGAAACAAGTAACGGTATCGTCGCTGCAAACCTAACGCCGCAGCCGCAATCGCAGATAAGTGCCACCACGCTCGCAACGCCACCTTCCAGCTCGCTCACTGTGGAACAAATGCGAATTGGCGGAGCGCTTGCCGGCGCCCGGCAGAAAGCGAAGCTCGCAGCGAACAAACGATTGTAATCGTTGCGTTCGCGAGCGTCCGCATAGAAAGTTTTGATCGGTCATGGCCAACACGAGATCAGCCGATAAACGCGCCCGGCAGACATTGAACCGAGCGCGTCGTAATCAAAGCGTTAAGACGCATCTACGAAGACTGCAGAAGCGAATACGCTCCGCGCCCGCGCCGAATCCCGATGAAATTCGCGCAGTCATTTCAGCGATCGATAAAGCTGCCAAGCGCCGAATCATTCATAGAAACGCAGCAAATCGCCGCAAAGCGCGGCTCAACAGGGCGCTGGCTGCGGCGAAATAGTCCGCTGTAGCTGCCTCGCTGTGCGAGGCGGCGGCCGAGGTGTTTGCAATGCGCGCCCACCGCGCGTCTCACAGGTTACAGCAAATCCCTTTGCATATCGCACCGACCGCATAGATTCTGTGGAATGATTCCTGCGCTTCTCCTCGTGATCGCGGCGGTCGTATTTCGTATCGCCACAGGCTTCTTCGGACACTCCGGTTCGATCGGGTGGATGAACTTCGCGCCCATCGCCGCGATTGCACTCTGCGCGGCTGCGTACTTTCCGCGTAAGTACAAATTCACTGTCCCCATGATCGCGCTGCTGATCTCGGACATTGTGTTGGACGCTCACTACGGCTTTTCACTCTTTAGTCCCTTTGTGCTCTCGCACTACGTTGGCTTTGCGATCGTCGGCTGCCTTGGATTGCTGCTGCAAAACCGCGCTTCGTGGAAGACGCTCCTGCCTGCATCGTTCGCCGCGTCGTTCATCTTCTACGTGATCACCAATTCCGTTTCGTGGATTTATGACCCTGGCTACGCGAAGAACTTTTCCGGACTTATCCAATCGCTGACGCTTGGCTTGCCTCAATACAGCGCTACTCCCAGCTGGATGTTCTTCCGTAATTCAGTCGTCAGTGATCTCTTGTTCACTCTGCTTTTTGTTGTTTGCATTAATCTTGGCCGAAGCGCGGAGGGATCGCGGGCCCGCGCTGCAGTTCCGCGCACTGCTTGACCGCCATGCAGCCGGTGGAGCAGCGCGACGAGGTCGAGATGCTCTCGCTGATGCTGCTGATCCGGCGTTTTGAGGAACGCGCCAGCCAGCAGTACCAAGCGCAGAAGATTGGCGGCTTTTGTCACCTTTATATTGGTCAGGAAGCGCTCGTGACCGGCGCCATTGCTGCCGTGCGTCCCGATGATTACGTCATCACTGCCTACCGTGATCACGGACACGCTCTTGCCCGCGGCACAACCGCAAACGCATGCATGGCGGAGCTTTTCGGGAAAGAAACCGGCTGTTCGCGGGGCCTCGGTGGATCGATGCACTTCTTCGACAAGCAACACCACATGTATGGCGGGCATGCGATCGTAGGCGCGCACGTCCCGCTGGCGGTGGGATTGGCTTTTGCCATCAAGTACAGGGGCGACGACCGCGTCACGCTCTGCTTCTTCGGTGACGGCGCGATCAATCAAGGGTCATTCCACGAAGCGCTGAATCTCGCTGCGTTGTACAGACTGCCGATCATTTTCATTTGCGAAAACAACCTTTTTGCCATGGGCACGTCGGTGAAACGATCGACCTCGCTCAAGCAGATCGTAGATCGCGCCGAGGGTTACGATATCCCCGGGGAAATCGTGGATGGAATGAACTTTCGCGAAGTGCGCGATAAAGTCGCGGAGGTTGCCGATTCGATCCGGAAAGAATCGCATCCGGCGTTTTTGGAAGTGCGCACGTATCGCTACCGAGGCCACTCCATGTCAGATCCGGCAAGTTACCGGACCAAGGAGGAATTAGAAAAATATCGCCTTGATGATCCGATCATACGTCTGCGCGCGCAGCTCACGCGCGAGGGTAAATTGACCAACGAACAGTTCGATCAGCTCGACAAGCGAGCCAAGGAAACTGTTCTGGCAGCGGTGAAGTTCGCCGAACAAAGCCCCGAGCTGCCGGTCGAGAAACTTCATGACTACGTCTATTTCAACGGAGCGAAGCCGTGAGAGAAATCACATATCGCCAGGCGTTGAACGAAGCGCTCGCTGAAGAGCTGGAACGCGATCCGAACGTTTTCCTGATGGGTGAAGAAGTGGCCGAATATCAGGGCGCGTACAAAGTGAGCGCCGGGCTGCTGCAGCGCTTCGGGCCGAAACGCATAATTGACACTCCGATCAGCGAGAACGGATTCGCCGGGCTGGGCATCGGAGCGGCAATGGTCGGCCTACGACCGATCATTGAGTTCATGACATTTAGTTTCTCGCTGGTGGCATTCGATCAGGTGGTGAACAACGCGCCCAACATGTTCATGATGTCAGGTGGCCAATTCAATATTCCGATCACCTTTCGCGGTCCAAACGGCCCGGCTCATCAGCTTGCAGCGACGCACTCACATGCGACGGAAAATTTTTACGCCAGCGTGCCCGGTCTGAAAGTTTGTACGCCCGCCACGCCTCGCGATGCAAAAGGTTTGTTGAAAACGGCGGTACGCGACGACAACCCGGTGCTGGTCCTTGAAGCAGAATTGCTTTACAGCTCGAAGGGAATGGTCGAGCCGCCCGATGAAGAACTGCTCATCCCGCTTGGCAAAGCGGACGTGAAACGCGAAGGCAGCGATGTCACGGTCGTTTGCTATGCGCAGACTGTTCCGATCGCGTTCAAAGTCGCGGCTTACCTCGAAGACCAAGATATTTCCGCCGAGATTCTGGATCTGCGTTCGATTAAACCGCTCGACGAGAGGGCGATTTTCGACTCTGTCGCAAAAACCCATCGTGTGGTGATTGTCGAACAGGACCATCCGTTCTGCGGAGTGGGGGCGGAAGTTTGCTACCGGATTCAAAAAAACATTTTTGATGAGCTGGATGCGCCGGTCCTCCGCGTATCACAGGAAGATATCCCGATGCCCTACAATGAAGACTTGGAGCACGCGGTGCTGCCGAACGCCGAAAAACTCGTCGCCGCCGTGAAACAGGTCTGCTACGCGTAAGAACACTCATCACGTATCACTTATCACTCCTCCTTATGCCTGAAATCCAGATGCCGAAACTAAGCGACACGATGACCGAGGGCACCCTTGTTGCGTGGAAGAAAAGAAAGGGCGACCAGGTTTCGGCCGGCGAAGTGCTAGCCGAGATCGAGACCGACAAGGCGACGATGGAATGGGAGTCACCGGAGGACGGGACGCTCAGCGAAATTTATGTTCAGGAAGGCGGCAAGGTGAACGTGGGCGATAAAATCGCGTTCATCCGCAGCGAAGGCGAGGAAACGCCGAAGGAAGAAGAGAAGGAGGAAAAAGAGAAAAAACCGCAAGCCAAAGAAGAAGAAAAAGCAAAAGAGGAGCCTAAGGAAGAGGAAGCAAAAAAGGAAGAAAAGCCGAAAGAGAAACCGGAGGCCCCGAAAGCGGAAGAGAAAGAAAAGAAAAAGGCGCCCTCACCGAAAGAGGAAAAGAAAAAAGAGGAGAAACCAAGCGTGTCGCGTGCGCAGCCGACACGGCTGCCGCCACAGCCTGAAGAAGCGCGTGTCAAAGCGTCGCCTGTTGCGCGCCGGATCGCAGCTGAACTCGGGGTTGATCTTTCGACCGTGAAAGGAACAGGCCCGGAGGGGCGTGTTACTGAAACCGACGTTCGCGCAGCGGCCAAATCTGTAGCCGCGGGCGCTGACCGCGGCGGCACAAGAGCCGAAACGAAGGCGCAGGCCGCAGTCAAGGCTGGCGAAAGCGCGCGTATTCAACTTTCCGGGATGCGGAAAATCATTGCACAGCGGCTGGTCGAAAGCCTCGGCCCCGTTCCCCACTTTTATCTTACGATCGACGTGAATGCGGGCCCACTGATGGAAGCGCGTGAGGAATTGAAGTCCGCAGGCGAAGGCGCGGACGCTGCAAAGATCACCGTCAACGATTTCGTTTTGAAAGCGGCGGTGCTAGCTGCGGTCAAGGTACCGCGTGTGAACGCCTCTTTCGACGGTGACACAATCGTTCAGTATGCCGATGTCGATTTGGGCGTCGCGGTGGCGATTGAAGATGGACTGCTGACGCCGGTGATTCGCGCGGCGCAAGACAAATCGCTTCGCGAGATCAGCGCGTTGGCCAAGGACCTCGCGCACCGCGCCCGTAACAAGCGAATGAAGCCCGAAGAATTTCAGGGCGGCACGTTCACGGTCTCAAATCTCGGTGGGATGGGCATCGACAGTTTCTCCGCCGTCATCAATCCACCGCAAGGATTCATTCTCGCTGTCGGCAAGATCACCAAAGTTCCGGCCGTCGATGACTGCGATCAAATCGTGGTCGGCCACCGCATGTCGATCACGATGAGCTGCGACCATCGCGTTGTCGACGGAGCGCTCGGCGCGGAATATCTGAAAGAACTGCGTCACCTGCTGGAAAATCCAGCGCTGCTAATGGTCTAAATCTGTAGCCGCTTCGCTGTGCGAAGTGCCGCGTGCGACGTCGTGAGCTGCACACAAAAAGCAGATCAGACTATTTCTATTTTTCTTTCGCTTCTAAAAATCGTGTTGACACGTTTTTGCGAATTCAGGTAAAAGGGGGTTCCACTGTTGGAACCGGGAAGATTAATCACACCGGGAGAAATCAAGTCGCTGCGCCTTACAGCGTGGCGACAACAGCACGACTCAGCCAAAACTCCATCCAATGAAAAAGAAATCCGCTTCGCAATCCGCATTCTTTAAACTTCGTCTCCTAGTTGGTGTCCTGCTGTGCTTTGCGGGAATCACAATTGTCCTGGTGGCGCAGCCACGAACGCCCTCTACGCAATCGGGCAGTTCACAGCCTATTGTGCAGGCCGAATTTCGCGGCGTGATGCCGGTGGTGAAGTTCGACATCTCGCCGCCGCTGCGCGACATGGTGCCGCTCCCTGTAACAGGGTGTACGCTGCGTGAGAACGAAGACCGCGAAATCCTGCCACACACGGCGCCCCTTGGTCCGGTTGTGGCGGATCCAGTTGTGCAGCGAGTGCTCGACAAGATTGAAATAGCTCCCCCCATCATCACTTTCGATGGGAATAGCAACCTGTGCGGCTGCTCGCCGCCAGACCCCAATGGAGCGGTGGGTCCCAATCATGTGGTGACGATGGCCAACCTGCATTTTCAGATCTTCAATAAGGCTGGGCAATCCCTGTTTGGGCCGGCAGCAAACAACACGCTTTGGTCTGGATTCGGTGGGGACTGCCAGACAGATAATGCCGGCGATCCAGTCGTGCTTTACGACCAGCTGGCAGATCGCTGGATTCTTACCCAATTTACCAGCAGTGGACCAACCTACTTTGAGTGTGTCGCGGTTTCGCAGACCAACGATCCGACCGGGTCGTACTTTCGCTATGCGATTTCAACCGGAAACAATTTTCCCGATTACCCGAAAGGCGGCGTGTGGCCGGACGCCTACTACTTCAGCACGCGGGAATTCCTGAATGGCTCGCAATTTGTCGGTGCTGGCGCGTATGCGCTGGATCGCGCCCAGGCCTTGGCAGGCAATCCCAACGCGACGGTTGTCGGGTTCCTTGCACCGCCAAACCCGTTATACGTCGTGGGCGACGGCTTGTTGCCGAGCGATCTTGATGGGATGATGCCGCCGCCAGTCGGAAGTCCCAACTTTTTTGTGGGCTCACAAGATAACAATGGCGGTTACGGGGCACCTTTGGATGCGTTAAACATTTACAAGTTCCACTATGACCCAGTCACTCCTGGGAATTCGACTTTCACTTTGACTAACACGCTGCCGACTCAACCATTTAACTCGATCCTGAGTTCAACTTGCACCTCAACGCGCGCATGTATTCCGCAGCCAGGTACCACCAACAAAATCGATCATTTGGGCTATCGCCAGCGTCCGCTGTTTCGCCTTGCCTATCGTAATTTTGGCGACCATGAATCGCTGGTCACCAATCAGTCGGTGAATGCCGGAGCAGGACCTAACGGCGTCGTGTCCGGCGTTCGCTGGTGGGAACTGCGCAGCCCCAATAATAGCCCCGTTATTTTCCAGGAAGGCACTTACGCGCCCGGTCTTACCGATGGAATTCATCGCTGGATGGGCAGCATCGCCATGAATTCACTTGGAGATATTGCCCTTGGCTTTAGCGCCTCGAGTAGCACGGTGTTTCCAAGCGTGTTTTACACCGCCCGCCACGACGGCGATCCGCCGGGCGTGATGACCTTGGGCGAAGGATCCATCATCAACGGCACTGGCTCCCAGACAGGTAGCGCTCGTTGGGGCGACTACACGGCTATTGACATCGATCCAACCGACGACATGACTTTCTGGTACATCAATGAGTACGTCCCCGCGACTAGCTCCATTGGATGGCGATTGCGAATTGGCGCGTTCAATCTGGGTAGTGCTACGCCAACCCCGACGCCAACGGCCACACCCACCGCAACCCCAACCGCGACACCCACGCCGACTCCGACACTGCCGACTGTTACGATTACCGCGCCCGACGCCAACGCGTCCGAAGTGCCGGCAAGCGACACCGGCACGTTCCAGATCACTCGCACTGGCTCGACGACCAGCCAGCTGCGGGTGTTCTACACAGTCACCGGCACCGCCAGTAATGGAAGCGATTACCGGATGCTTTCTGGGCGCCTCAATATTCGGGCTGGCGCAGCTTCGGGGATGATTAGGGTCCGCGCCATCGACGACACGATTTCCGAACCGGACGAAACGGTCATCCTTACGTTATCCCCGCGTCCGACCTATATAATCGGTTCGCCGGATAACGCCACCGTTACAATACACAGTAACGAGTAGCCGAGTAAGGTAAGACGGCCTAAGTCTGGCGAAGAGTGGGCTGGGAATGGCGCCGACGATTTACGTTGTTTTGGCTGCCAGCCCACAACTGCGGCAGCCATGCCAACTACGACATCAACTCCGCCGTCGACACCTGGACCGATCACGCTCAGCGCCTCAGGGCGTAAGGTGGGGGGAGTAAATACGGTGGATCTCACTTGGACCGGGGCGACTTCACCCAACGTTGATGTCTAGCGCGATGAAATCGTGGTCGCAACAGTACCGAACACTGTAATGTTCCACCGGCGAGTTCCGGCTGGGCTACTTACATCTATCGGGTGTGTGAAGCCGGCACCTCGACCTGCTCCAACGCCCTGAAAGTGAGGTTCCGACATTAGGGAATAACCAGGCCACTTCTCTATCAGCGCGGCGTTGGGCAACTGCCGGACGCCGCGTTCGCTTTTAGCCACACATGGCGCTTTTGGAGGAGCATGGGTATGTTTCGCTCGCGAGTGTTTGCAGCCCGAATGTCGAAATCTTAATAACGAAAACCTTCACGGCTTCATGTGAGCGGCTGCGATCATCGCGTCATCGACGGCGCACTCGGCCCCGAATATCTCAAGGAACTGCGACATCTGCTGGAAAACCCAGCGCTGCTAATGCTCTAAACTACCGCGCGGTTTCCCACATCATGAAATCGTCGAGGGTTTGGCGTGTTTTATCGGCGACAAATTCGATCACAGTTGCGTCGTCGACGAAGCCGAGGACCGGCGTTGCATCTGGAATCAAGTCGAACGGATCGATCAGGTAATTGAGGGCAGCAACGATCCACAGAAGTGCGTTGTCAGGGATTTTATCGTATTCGCCGCGATGGTGGGCGCGGATTAAGCGCAGCATGGTTTGCAGATAAGGCCAATATTCTTTGAAGGGCTCCCTCGGCACTGCCGCTGCCTTTTGCGCTGCTTCCTTGAAAAGTACTTCCAGACTTTCAGAATCGTTGAGACACGCTTTCGCGTCGATCAGTGCTCTGGCGAACGCTTCGCTGCGAAGCGCCGGTTTACGGTAGGGCACATTTTGCTCAGAATTTATCGCGGCAGTCCGGGCTTTTGGTTCTGGGTGCGACTTCGTTTTCGTTTTTTTCATTTCACCAATAAAAACACTGCGATGCGTGGATGAGAAGCAGATTCGTGCCTGTGCAACCCGCTACGGTTTGGTCGCCAAAATGAGCGGTGATGGTCCCGGCGCTTCGAGCTTGCGCACTTTTTTGAACCCAGCGTCTTCGAGCCAACTTTTGATTTCTCTAAAGCTGAACGTGTCGCCTTTTTCGGTGTTAACGAGCATTTGCACCGAAAACATCAATGAGGGTACCGGCTTCTTGCGATCGTCATTTACCAGCCATTCTGCAATGGCGATGGCGCCGCCTGATCTTAGCGCGCAAAAAACTTTCTTGAGCAACTGTCGACTTCGTTCTTCGCCTTCGCTGTGCAAAATGTGGCCTAACGTAGCGACGTCGTAGCCGTTACCAAAATTCGCCTCCAACAAGTCGCCTTCGACGAAATCGAAACGATCGCGCACACCGAATTTTTGCGTGATACGTTTGGTAGTTGGAATCATCCCCGCCCAATCAACGGCTGTCACGCGCAGCCACGGCGACTTCTGAGCTAGCGCGATTCCCCAAATTCCGGAACCGGCTGCAAGATCGATCACGCGCATTTGGTTTCTCGCCTTTGCGATTTTCAAGTGATCGGCAAGTTTCTGCGCACTACCGTAACTCATCGGAATAATTGTCTCGACGAGTTTACTGAAGAATTCCGTGCCCTCGGTTTCCTGGTTCACGGCCACTGCGGGTCGATCCTCGCGCACGATGTCACTGAGCCGCCAGCCACCGCGAAATCATCACCGGCAAAATCGAGCCAAAGAATCCGGCGAGCGTGCCCGGTTTTTCGGTGATAAGAAATGCTTCGCTTTCTGGCGTGAGCGAATATCTCGCTTGTCGATCTTTCTTCAGCAGTTCCAAGCCGACGAGCGCGTCCATAATCGAGCGCAAACCTCGTGTCGAAGCGCCGGTTTGTTTCTTGACCTGCTCAACAGTTTTCGCCCCGTCCCGCAGTGTATCGAAAACTTTGTTGTTCACCGCCGCGCCGATGATCAGCGGCGGCGCGTAAGCGAAGCCAAACTGCTGGAGCCGTTCCGGAGTTACTTGTTTTCTCCTGCGTTTTTTCATAATGATTTCTAAATCGACAAATAATTCGAAACCGTCTTTCGTCCAGCGGATGTAGCCGAAGTCGTCAGCCTCCTTTAGAATCCAGCCAAATGAGCGAAAGCTGGAAGACGCGTGAGCAAATGGAATCAGGAGAGCGCACCATGCTCGCTTCGTTTGCTCAAAAATCGGGCGAGTCGCGCGGGCGCGAATACTCGGAGCCGAGCCATGCCTATCGAACGGAGTTTCAGCGCGATCGCGCCCGCATCATTCATTCGCGCGCGTTCCGCCGGATGGAATACAAAACGCAGGTTTTTCTCAACGGCACCGGCGACCATTTGCGCACGCGCCTGACGCATTCCATCGAGGTGGCGTCGATCAGCCGCACCATCGCGCGCGCGTTGCGACTGAATGAGGATTTGGCGGAAGCCATTGCGCTCGCTCATGACTTGGGCCATGCGCCTTTTGGACATTCCGGCGAGGAGATGCTGGCCGAATGCATGCGCGACCGCGGCGGCTTTGATCACAATCGTCAGAGCGTGCGCGTGGTGGAATTGCTCGAAATGCCATATCCAGATTTTCCGGGCTTAAATCTGATATTCGAAGTGCGCGAAGGTTTGCGGAAACATGAACGCCCTTACAAATTCTCGACGCCGGGAGGAGAAGAATACGGGTGTCCATCGTTGGAGGCGCAGGTGGCAGATTTGGCAGATGAAATCACGTATTACAGTCACGACCTCGATGACGCGCTTGATTTTGAAATCTTGAACCCGGCACAATTGGAAGAAAACGAGGTCTGGCGCAACAGTTATCGGGCAATGCTCGCGCGTTACGTCGCCGCGCGGAAACCCGATCTTCACAAGCTGATCATTCGCGACATCATCGATCGCGAAGTGCACGACCTAGTTGCAACCAGCGCAGAGTCGATTCGCCAATCCGGTGTGCAAAGCGCGGATGACGTGCGCCGGCGGACGACGCCGCTGATTCGCTACAGCGATCAATTAGCCGAAGCGAATCGAGCGCTCCGGAAATTCTTGTATCAGAATGTTTATTATCATCCGCGCGTCTCGGAAGTGAACCGGCGCGCGTGCGAGATGCTGCGGCGGGTCTTTGAAGCGTACCTTACAAAACCCGAGATGCTTGGCGGCGGCGCGATGGGACGGGTCGAAAAGGAAGGATTGCATCGCACGGTGTGCGATTATGTCGCCGGGATGACGGACCGCTACTTAATGGAGGAATATGGGCGGATTGCCACCCCGTAGCCGCCTCGCTGTGCGAGGCGCAAGATTGCTTGTGCTGCCAGAACTGCGCGTCTCGTAAAGACGCGGTCACAGTTAAGCGGCGGCGTTGCCGATCTCGTCCCGTAAATATCCGATCAGAAAACGAAGGCGCTGATTGACCGAGCGCTCCTCGAGCAGGCGTTGCCGGCGCAACGGATCGTTCACGAACGTCGAAGCCATCAGGTCCGCCAGCATTTCCAAGTCGCGCAATTCGGAAAGATACCGATCCAGTTTTGCGGGCAGCTGACGGCGATCGTGCTTCAAACTGCCGTAGAGCTCGAGCACTTTTGCGCCGAGCGCTTCTGTCTCGACCGTAGTTGGGTCGCGCGATTCAACCGCATCGATCCTAGCAATCGGAAACGGCTTTTCCTGCTCGAAACCGCTAAAGCGCACACGTTGCAGACCTTGCAGAATCAAATTCGACGTGCCATCGCCGCGTCCGACGCAGGCGCGAATCAACCCGGCGGTGGCAAGATGAAAGAAATCCTCCGGAGCATGCCAATCTGGGCAACTCGGCTTGATCAGAGTCACGCAAAACATCCGATGCTTTTGAAGCGCGTGATCCAGCATCTTGCGATACCGCGGCTCGAAGATGTAAAGCGGCAGCAGTGCGTGCGGAAAGAGTACGGCGCTCGGCAGCGGCATCACCGGAAGCTCCTTTGGTAATGTGACGGATGACGGCATGATGTTTTGTCATCTGTACCTAATCCGCGTCGAGCAAAGGGCAAGTGTCGAGCGTAAAGAGTTAGGCGCGTTTCAATATTTTGACGTACCGAAGCCCAGCGCGCGGAGTTGTTCCAGTGACAGTTGTCCTTCGATATCACTCGCTGCACAAAGCGATGCGTAAATCAGGACCGAGCCGGCGCGTGCCAGCAGGACACGTGAAATTGCGCCAAGTTTGCCAATGCCCATAACGGCAAGAGGAAGATCCACACGGCTGTTTGTCATGAAATCGAGCAAGCGTCCGAGTTCCATCGGCGTGTCAGTGCGCGTCGCGACCTTGAAAATATCTGCGCCGTGCGCTTTGGCCGCGCGCGCTTTGGCCGCCAGCAATCGTGCGGTGGGTGTCGATTTGAAGTTATGGAATGAAATGATTCGCCCGACGTTTTTCTTTTCAGCGATCGCGAGCAAGCCTCGCAACGCGCGGGCTGAGCGTAGTTCAATGTCGAGATAGTCGGCGTGAGTTAAAAACCGAGTGAGCAAGGCGCGCCGTTGCCGCAGTGACAATTTGCCGACGCCGCCTTCATTCGGGTGTCGCGCTGTGATGATGAGCAGTGTGTGGAGCTTCGCTAACGCGTTTTCGAGCCGATCAACGACGCCTGTGAGACGATCCAGGCGAAGCTCAAACAAATCCGGCGATCGGGGGATTCGCACCGCTCGCTCCAGATCGTCGCGTGACGCGATCACACCGACTATACGCGGACGCCGCTTGGTCGAGCGACGCGCCGTCATTTCTTAATCACGGACGGTGCAACCATTCTCTCGACGTACTTTGCGAGAATGTCGAACTCGACATTGACGAGGTCGCCGGTTTTTGCGCGATCAAGATTCGTATGGCGCTTTGTGTAAGGGATAATCCATACAACGAAGCTTTTCGGAAGAACCTCGGCGACTGTGAGACTGATTCCGTCAACCGCGATCGAACCTTTCGAGGCGACATAATGCGCGAACGTTTCCGGTAATTCGACTTCCAATCTGAAATCTGCGCTTTTTCTGTCGAAGGCAATAATGGGGGAGACGCAATCGACATGGCCTTCCAGGAAATGTCCGCCGATGCGGCCGTCAGCGCGCAAAGCCCGCTCCAGATTTACCCGGCCGTTCGGCCGCAAGTCCTTGAGGTTGGTGCGAGCGATTGTTTCCTCGAGCAGATCGAAACTTAGCCGGTCGCCGCGGCGTGAAGTGAGCGTTAGACAGCAGCCATTCACGGCGATGCTCTGCCCCGCTCGCGCCTGCTTTGCGGTACGGGACGCAGCAATGTGTAATTGCATGCCGTGGCCCGTCGCGCGCGTTGCCGCAACTCTGCCGACATCTTCAATTAATCCGGTAAACATGAAACTTGTGTAGGACCGTTTATTAAATCATTGCACCATTACATCGGATTTACGATTCAATGACTTCACTCGACAGAGGCAAGTTGAGCTTTGAGCCTTGAATGTTGGGCGGTAGCTTACGCGCCATTGCAATGACGCCATAAGATCACCTGTATGATACTGAAGGAAGCGATATGACAGCCCGCTTGAAACATATTCCTCTCACGATTTTTCAGCGGTTCTTTCGCACCGAGACGCTGGGCGGACTCGTGCTGTTAGCGTTCGCTCTTGCCGCGCTAATCATTGCGAATTCCCCGTTGGCCAAAGCTTACGATCATTTTTGGGAGATACTGTTGACGCTGGGAATCGTTGATTACCAACTGTCGCTGAGCCTGCACCAATGGATCAACGACGGTCTGATGGCGATGTTTTTTCTTCTAGTCGGACTCGAAATCAAAAGAGAATTACTGGCCGGCGAGTTGTCGTCGGCTCAACAGGCGGCGCTTCCAATCGCGTGCGCAATTGGCGGAATGGTCGTGCCGGCCGCGATCTTTTTGATATTCAATTTCGGTGGAATCGGTTCGCACGGTTGGGGCATTCCGATGGCGACAGACATCGCCTTTGCTCTCGGTGCGCTCAATTTGATTGCTCCAAAGGCCCCAATTGGAGCCAAAGTACTGCTGACTGCGCTGGCAATTGTTGATGATATGGGAGCGGTGCTGGTGATCGCGCTTTTTTATTCGGAAATGATTGTGTGGAGCGCTCTCGCCGGCGCAGCGGTGACATTGCTTGTGTTGATCGGCCTTAACCTAATCGGTGTTCGTCATCTGTGGCTATACTTATTGGGCGGGGTAGTGCTGTGGCTGTTCGTTCATGGCTCTGGCGTCCATGCTACGATCGCAGGTGTAACGCTTGCATTCACGATCCCTACGCACACGCGCTTCAACGCGGTGGAATTTTCCCGCGGAGCGCGCTCGTTGCTGGACGACTTCGACCGCACAGAAACGGGGGACTTTCTGGTTTTGACAAGCAAAGGACAACAGGAAGCATTGTTCTCGCTTGAGCGAGCGAGCGAAGGCGTGACCGCGCCGATTCTCCGGCTTGAGCAGGCGCTGCACAATTTCTCTGCGTTTGTGGTGATGCCGCTATTCGCGTTTGCGAACGCTGGCGTGAAAATTGATCTGTCGATGCAGCACATAGAGATTGGCTTGGGCGTGCTGGCAGGACTGGTGTTCGGTAAGCCACTTGGGATTATGGCAGCTGCCTTGATTGCCGTAAAGACGGGGATTGCAAAGCTTCCTCAGGCCGTGAATTGGACATCCTTGTTCGGCTATGCGTGCCTTGCCGGAATCGGGTTCACGATGTCCCTCTTCATAGCCATGCTGGCGTTCGCTGATAGCGCTTTGGTCGACGCAGCCAAACGAGGCATTATCGTTGGTTCCCTCTTCGCCGGAGTTGCCGGCGCGGTAATGCTGAAGATGAGCTCCGTTTTGCGCGATGATCAGTAGTTCGCAAAAATCCCGTGTGTCCCACGCGAGAGACGCGTCACGCGCGGCGGGATCGCAAACATTGCGCGTCGCGGTGCTCTGCGGCGTTCTTTTCCTCTCCGGTACTGGCGCGTTGATTTTCGAAACGCTGTGGTTGCGTTTGAGCGGTCTGGCATTTGGTAACTCGATCTGGGCTGCAGCGCTGATTCTCTCCAGTTTCATGGCGGGCCTGGCATTGGGAAACGCGCTCGCTGCCTCGTCAACGATTCGGCGATGGCGGCCGCTGCATTTCTACGCTGTGCTGGAAGTCCTCGTCGGATTGTTCGGTTGCACAATTGTTTTTGCTCTTCCGGCGCTTGGGGATGTCTTGCGGCCGGTGTGGCAAACGCTCTGGAATTATCAGCCCACATTGTTAGGGCTGCGGTTCGTGGTCTCGTTTTTGATTCTGCTGGTGCCAACAACGGCAATGGGTTTGACGCTGCCGGTCATCATCGAGGACCCGCTGTTGCGGCAAACGGACTTCGGCCGCGCGATTGGTTTTCTTTACGGGTCAAACACGCTGGGCGCGATGGCCGGTGCGGTGCTTGGTGAGGCTTGTTTGATTCGCGCGTTCGGACTTTACGGCACGAGCTTGGCCGCCGGTTTGGCGGTATGTCTTGCGGCAATCTTCGCGCTGTTGCTCGCGAGATCTGGAGTGCACGAACATGCCCGCGTTTTTGAAAGCAGCGACATGTCGCCGCACTCCAAATTTCCGTTGCGATTCGATGCGGATTACCGGCCGCCGTGGCGTTTGCTTTTTGTCAGCTTTGGGACCGGCCTAATTTTTCTGGCGCTGGAGGTGATTTGGTTCCGATTTATGCGTCTGTATGTCGTCTCATCACCCGCCGCATTCGCAGTAATGCTGGCGATTGTGCTGGCGGGCATCGGGCTCGGCGGAGTCGCGGCCGGCGTGATTTCCCGAAGCTCCGCTCGCCCGAATCAGTCGGTTTCTGTCCTGTTGCTTGTGGCTGCTATTGCACTGCTCTTGTCCTATCTACTATTCCCGGGCGAGGTAGTAAAAACCGCGGCTGGTGCCTTTAGTCTCGCTTCTTGGCCACAGATCGCGTTGCTGTGTGTGGCTTTGATGTTTGCAGTGTCGTTTTTGTCCGGGGTTTTGTTCCCGGCCATTGTCGCTGGAGTTCAAGTTCAGGTAACGGACCGAATGAACGCCACTGGAATCGCGACCCTGCTAAATACGACTGGAGCGGCGATCGGTCCGCTGGTAGCGAGTTTCGCCATGTTGCCGACTGTCGGCTACGAATGGAGTCTCATTTGCTGCGCTGGCGGGTACGCCTTGCTCAGCATCATCGTAACCGAACGCGCACTCTGGTCGCTGCGTCGACGCCACGGGATTGTCGTTGTTGCGCTTTGGGCCGCACTCGTCCTTTGTTTCGTCTTTTTCCCCTACCGGCGCGCCGAAACACATTTCGAACACGCGAGTCGTCCTTATGAAAGGGACGATCAGGGTCATGTGCTGGCGCACGTGGTGAAACGGGTCGAGGGAACGTCGGATACGTGGCAATTGCTGCGGCGCGATTTGTTTGGCGAGCCGTACTATTACCGGCTTCTCACCGACGCTTTCTCAATGTCGGCCACAAGTCCGCGCAATCAGCGCTACATGCGATTATTCGCTTATCTTCCGCTGGCGTTTCATCCCGGAGCGAGGGATGTGCTGCTCATTTGTTACGGGTGCGGAGTCACGGCGGATGCGTTCACTCGGAAGTCGAGTTTGGAGCGGATCGATATCGTGGATATCGCAAAGGAAGTCTTCTCTCTTGCTGATTTTTATTCCGGAATCAATTACGCGAGTCCGCTTCGGGATCCGCGCGTGCACGCAATCGTTCAGGATGGGCGGTTTTTCCTACAAGCCAGCCCGAGAAAATACGACATCATCTCGGGCGAACCGCCACCGCCCAAAGTCGCCGGGGCAGTGAATCTCTATACTGAGGAGTTTTTTTCCCTGATGCGAAGCCGCCTGGAGGAAGGCGGAATTGCGACGTTTTGGTTGCCAATCAATCAGCTGAAGGTGGAGGAAACAAAGGCGATTCTGCGCGCTTTCCACAACGCGTTTCCAAACGCATCGGTGTGGGCCAGCGCCGATCAGGACTGGATCATGATGGGGATTAATGGCCCCGGCCGCAGAGCGAGTGAAGATGAGCTTCGGCGGTTGTGGAACGATCCGGCGACGGGCGCAGATTTGCGACGGATTGGAATTGAGGTCCCACAGCAACTAGGCGCGCTGTTTTTGATGGACGGCGACGAGATTGATCGGATCACGCAGGACGTCGCGCCACTCACCGATCTCTATCCAAAACGGCTCACAGATGGCCCATGGGACGATGAGGCAAATCACCGGCTCGCGTTAACGTATTTTACCGCACCTGCTGCGGTTCAACGCTTTGTTCACTCGTCGCTGATTAATCAAATCTGGCCTGAGACGTTGAATCCGGCAGCTGCTCAACTGGAGTCATTCTTTATCGTGCGCCAATCGCGATACCTTTCTGAAACCGTTGGGAGCAATAAGCTCGCAGAGCTCGATCTTTATCTGCGCCATTCGCGGCTGCGGATACCGGTTCTGGAGGTGTTGGGAAGCGATGCATTGCGGGTGTCGATTGCCGAGAGGGTCGCGAAGGGTTCCGCAACGCCGCCGCTGGAAGTGATGCCTGACCTGATCGCCGCAGGGCTGGCTCAACGGAACATCGATCGAGCAATTCAATTGCTGGAAAGCGAGAAAGATCGTGGCGTGTTCAGCACTAACGACATGTTCCTGCTGACGTACCTCTACTGTTTGAACGGCAGTGTGGAAAAAGCGGAAACGCTGATTGCTGACAACGCTGCCGGAATCAAGAAGGATTGGTTCATCGATTGGCTTTGGCAAAAATTGCAAAGCGATTTCGGATTCCATCCACCGGCCATCCGCGAATAGATTTATCGCCGGATCTGCGAGTCCGAGCGGCGTTTTGGGCGGCTCAAAAAAATTCAAAAAAAAGCTTGTCAGACCCTCGCGTCTTCGGCTACAGGGGAAATCCAAGCGACAAATGCCCTCATTTTGTCGTTCAAAAAAAATTCAAAAAAGTGAAAAAAAAGCTTGTCAGGGCCTTAGAAATTTAATAAGCCTGCCGAAACCTAACCAAACCAATGGAGAAACTAATGACACACAACGCACTAAAAACGTTTAGATTCGTTCGTCTCGCTTTGATGGCGAGCGTCGGACTTCCATTCATTCTTGCGTCGAACGCGTTCGGGCAATTGCCGGCGCCGGCTGTGCCTGCCGAGCCGGGCGCAGCCCCGCCATCCACGGCTGAAGTCGAGCGCGTCATCGTGACCGGTTCCAACATTCCCACGGCGGAAGAAACCGGCCCGAACCCGGTGGACACGTACCGGCCGCAGGACATCGAGAAACTCGGCATCCGCAGTGCCACCGACTTGCAGCAATTCATTCCGCAACAAGCGGGCGGCACAGTGAACCTGAACATCGGCAACGGTGGAGACGGTACCATTCAGTTTAACCTGCGTGGTTTGTTGCCGAAGGAGACACTGGTCCTCATTGATGGCAAGCGTGTCGCCGCCGGTTCGTTGGGCGGCGCCGGAACGAGCGCTGGCGTGGATATTAACCTGATACCATTTCCAATGGTCGATCACGTGGACATCCTAAAGGATGGCGCCTCCGCGGTGTACGGTTCCGACGCGATTGCCGGCGTGGTCAACTTTTTCCTGATCCACAAATTCCGCGGTCTGGAAATCGGAGGAACTTACGGTAATACGAACCTCGGAGCTTCCAACGAAATGGGTGAGTGGGAAGCGTGGATCAAGGCGGGCACCGGCGACGACAAAACCGATATCGTGGTCATTGCCGACTTCCAGCAGCGCACCGGAGGGGTTTTCAGTCGCGACCGTGACCTTTCTTCTAACGGAAATTTCATTCCGTTTGGAGGATTTGATGCACGCAGCGGCAACTTTCCTGGCCGCGTTGGAGGCTTCCGCTTAAGACCAGGAATGTTCTTCGGCGTCGGCGGGCTTCCGCAGCCCGGCATAAACACGCCGGTACCGCATTCGGCGCCAAACGCAGCGACTTCGCCATTCTATAAGACCCCGGGGCAGTTCAACATCGGGTTTTTTGGTGACCCGGCGCTTTTGGATGGCAATTACTTGCTATATAACTTCGCCTCGTTAACGCCGGCTCTGCCACCAGCAGATCGCCAAGTGTTTTACGGGTCATTCACCCGCGATCTGTGCGAAAAGTACCTGACGGTGTTCGGCGATTTCAAAGTCTCGCGATCATTCTTCGATGCCTCTCTGGCAGCGGTGCCGTTTGTCCCTGATCCGTTCAAGATACCCGGCACAAGCGTTGGGTTTAGTCCGGCCGGGATTAGCGTCCCGATCGTGAATGCGTGGAATCCGTTCACCGTGGCAAACGCGACGATTCCAAACTTCTTCCCTGATGGATCTGGTCTGCCAGTTTACACTGGTGTGCGGTTTCGTGGCATCAATGACACCGGGCCTCGCAGCGAGAAGGTCACGTATTATGATTACCTGTTCGACATCGGAACACGCGGTGAGCTGGGATGGATAGGAGACTATTTCAAGACATGGAGTTGGGAGGCCGGTTACCGTTACTCCCGGAACGAGGGCACTGATGTGTCGATCGGTGAAGTTAGCCAGCCCGGCTTGCGCGACGCACTGCTGGACACGGACCCGGCGACCGCGTTTAATCCCTTCCTGAATTTCACCGCCAATAATACAAGGGCGGCCAGAGCCAGGGTTTATGTTAACCTGCAAAATACCGGCGAGATTGAGTACCAGACTCCTTATCTCACGCTTAACGGCGATCTGTTTAACCTTCCGGCTGGCCCGGTCTCGTTCGCGATCGGCGGCGAGTACCAGGCATCCAGGTTTACTCGCCATCGTGACCCGCTGAACGAGACGTTTCAATCGATCGGCTCGGTGGACGGGCAAGGCTTTCGGGTAAACCGGGATATCTGGTCGCTCTACGAGGAAGTGCGGGTTCCGTTTACCAGTCCTACCTGGAACTTTCCCGGCTTCTACAGCTTCGAGGTTGACTTCGCCGAACGCGAGGAGTGGTATAGCCAAAACACTAATACAGTTCTGGTGCCGTTTGTACCAGCGGCGGGCACCGAGTATAACGCGCAGAAGCCGAAAGTATCCGTCCGATGGCAGCCGCTTGATCCGAAGTATATCGGTGCTGTGACACTGCGTGGTAGTTATACGGAAGCGTTTCACGCCCCAACACTGTCCGAGATTTCGCCGGCGGGCACGCAAAGCTTCCCAATCGTGGCCGATCCGTTCTCAACTCTGACAGAAGCGCAGGTCGAGGAACGCATTTCCGGGAACCCGTTCCTGCATCCGGAAGTCGCGTACGAATGGACCTACGGAATCATATACAGCCCCAAGTGGATCAAGGGCATGACACTGAGCGCCGACTGGTGGCATATTGATATGCGCGATATCGTGGCACCTCAAGGGGCGCAGTTTATCATCGAGCATAATCCGCCGCCGCAGCCACCTGCGGTGCAGAATGGGCCATTGGTTTTTCGTGCTCCCGCCGGCAACGTGGTTGGTCCAGTCACTTTGGTGTTGGATCCAAGCCTTAACTCGTCCGGCGCCATCTTCGAAGGTCTCGATTACGAGGCGATCTACATCTTGGATTCATCAATATTTGGCCACGGGGATTTTGGAAGGTTGACCACGACAGTCAACGGTACCTGGCTCTCCCGGGCTGAATTTCAGGGTTCGGCGGACACAAAAAGGATTGGCATCAATGGGGAATTCCTGCCGCCAGCATTCACTCTAACCAGTTCGTTGCCCTGGCATCGCGCTAACTTCAGTATCTTCTACGACGGCCCGGCTGATACGTGGGCTGCCGGTCTCGACGTCGGTGCTGTAGTTCATTGGACTAGTCAATACGAGGACGATAATGCCAGTCTGACAGGAGCCACGAAGCTCCAGACGCCGAGAAGTGGTCCATTGTTCCAGCGTGCGCGGAAAGTGTCCGCTTTAACTACGCTCGACCTGATTCTCAACTACACGTTTAATTTGCCACCACCAGCGCCGGCAGAAGTGCCTGGCTTTGCCAAGGACGGCGGAAAGAACGTGGCGACTAAGGATGGCAAGGAGAAGAACGTCATCCCCGTATCCACGGCTGAATACGGCTGCAGCAATTGGAAATGGTGGCTTAACAACACTACCATTTCACTCGGCATGCAGAACGTGACGGATGAAGATCCGCCGTTCGTGGCTGGCTCGTTCGAGAATGGCTACGACGAATCGTTGGCTACCATTAAAGGCCGGTTCTGGTACGTCGGCTTGAAGAAGCGATTCTAAACCACAGAGAAGGAAATTCACAGCGGCCGGGCTCGACACGAGCCCGGCCGTTTTGCTTATTCGCGTCTGTGTCATGTCGAGCGAAGTCGAGACATCTCTCGACAGAATTTTTCTTAGCCAAGCTGCGCTGTTGTAATTTTGAGTTTCGTGCCTCTCAAATCATCTCAGGATTGATTTTCGCGGCGCTTTGAGAGAGACTTGGCTCCGCTAAGGAAAAAAGGCATGCAGCACGTTTCTGCATTCTCACGTCCTCAAACTGTTCCGACTGTGCCTGCGGTCGGACGCAAGCCTGGCTTGTGGATTCTGGACAGTTGGCGGGACCTGGTTCTTTACGTCTGCACACCGTTGTTACTGGTGCCGGTTTTCATCGCGGCGCAGGGGCTCTGGAGTGCGGAGGACATTTATCTTTTCGTCGCCGCGTTTGGTGCAATGGGCCACCATTTGCCGGGAATGATTCGCGCCTATGGCGATCGCGCGTTGTTTCAGCGTTTTAGATGGCGTTTCATTTGTGCGCCGATTTTTTTGGTTGCCGTGTGCGCGGCTTTTTCCCTGTGGGACCTCAAGGGAATTGTGCTGGTGGCGTTTATATGGGGGGTCTGGCATGGCATGATGCAAACGTACGGGTTCTGCCGCATTTACGATGCGAAAGTCGGATCGTTTGCCGAGGTAACGCGCCGTCTCGATTTCGCGGTGTGCGGAATATGGTTCGCAACCGCCGTGCTTCTCTCTCCGCAGCGAATGACAGACACGCTCGAAACGTACTATTCCGCGGGCGGCCCATTCATTCCGCCGGCGCTTCTCCGAGCGGGGCAGCAGGGATTGCTTGCGCTGGCACTTCTGGTTTCAGCGATATTTCTCGCGAATTTCATTTGGATGTGGAGCAGCGGGAAACGGCCGAGCCCCGTGAAACTCGTGCTTCTCATCACGAGCATTTCATTTTGGTGGTATTCCAACAATATCGTGGCCAGCGTGCTCGTGGGCGTCGCCTTGTTCGAAGTGTTTCACGACGTGCAGTACCTCTCGCTGGTCTGGATTTATAATCGTAAACGAGTCGAGAGCGACAGATCGATCGGAGGTTTCATGCGGTTCGTATTCCGGCGTAGCGGCGCGCTGGTGGGTCTTTATATCGGGCTGATCTTTGCCTATGGCGCGCTCGGTTATTACAAGTCGAGTATCGGCATCGACGTCGTGAAACGCATTCTCACTGGGGTGGTCACTGCGTCGGCGCTGCTCCATTTTTACTATGATGGATTCATTTGGAAGGTGCGCGAGAAATCCACCCGGCAATCTCTCGGGATCGCCGGTGGAACAGCCGATGTCTCGCTGGGCGGTTTCCTGCCCGGCTGGGCTTTGCACGGACTAAAGTGGGTGGCTATCTTCGCGATTCCTCTAGGGATGCTCTGGTTCGCTGAGCTGCACAGTGCCCGGGGTAAGCTTGATCGCCTGGCGTCGATCGTTGCCGATCTTCCAACCAGCGCGCGCGCCCGTGTTAATTACGCCACCGAGCTGCAAGACGCCGGGCGAACCGATGAAGCAGCGAAGGAATTCTCTGAGGCGATACGTTTGAATCCCGGTTCGGCGAAGGCTCACGTCAATCTCGGCTCGCTGTTGACGGCGAAGGGGCAACTGGACGAGGCGCAGAGGCATTTCGAACAAGCATTACGGATCGAGCCGAGCAACGCTGAATATCATTCCGGATACGCCTATCTTTTGGACCAACTTGGCCGCAAGGACGAAGCGGCTGTTGAAAGTGAAACCGCGATCCGTCTGGCGCCGAGCTCGCCGCAAGCGCACTATGGCTATGGCGCGTTCCTGGAAAAGCACGGCAAAGCCGAGGAGGCGATTGCGAAATATCGGCAGACGTTGCAGTTGGATCCAAATCACGTCGATGCTCACATCGATCTCGGCAGTTTGCTTTTTGAAAAGGGCGAATTGGCTGAGGCAAGGGAGCATTTTCAGAAGGCATCCGCACTGAACCCGAAACTGGCGCAGCCGCACAACTATCTTGGCAAAGTTTTTATGCGCGAGGGCAACGTTTCACAGGCGATTGCACAATACGAAGAAGCGCTCCGCCTTCATCCTGATTTTCCCGAGGCCGAGGAGAATCTGCGCGTTGCCAAGGAGACTAGCGCGCAGTCGCCTTGACGCGAATTGCCCGAATTCCCGGCGATTTGGTACGCTGAGGCTAACTGTTGGATCGACTTGTGCCAGTTCGTGAAACTCGTTTCTCACTCTGGCGGCGAAACTGGTTTTGGGCGCCGCTTCTAATTGCTCTCGTTTTCATTGCGTATGCCCAAGTATTCCGGGCCGGATTCATTTGGGACGATGAATCGCATTTGACGCGCAATCCATGCGTGATCGGCCCGCTGGGCCTGAAGGAAATCTGGACCAGCACGCAAGCGGTCTATTATCCGCTTGTGCTAACCACCTTTTGGGTTCTGCATAGACTTGTCGGACTAAATCCGCTGCCATACCACCTTCTCAATGTTGTGTTACACGCGGCCTCAGCAATCCTGCTTTGGCGCGTTCTGCAACGACTTAAAGTCCGCGGTGCGTGGCTGGGCGCTGCACTCTGGGCTTTGCATCCCGTAATGGTGCAATCGGTCGCGTGGGTTACGGAACTGAAGAACACGCAGTCGTGTTTGTTTTATCTGTTATCGATCTTTTTCTTTTTAAGGTGGGAGGACGGACAAGGAGCGGCGGTCTCTAGTGCGCCGTTCGGGCGACATGAACGGCGACGTTCGTTGGTGCCGTTCGTTTTATCGCTGGTCTTCTTCATCCTGGCGACGCTAAGCAAAACTTCGGTGGTAATGCTGCCTTTTGTGCTCGCGCTCTGCATCTGGTGGATGCGAAGAAAAATCCGCTGGCGTGATGGCCTGGCGCTCGCTCCGTTTGCGCTGATTTCAGCACTCGCGAGCGCGTGGACGATTTGGGAACAGAAATTCCACGCGCGCGCAGTGGGTTCCGATTGGGTCCAGACTTGGCCGGAACGTCTCATCATCGCTGGCCGGGCCATTTGGTTTTACCTTGGCAAGCTGCTCTGGCCGCATCCGCTGATTTTCATTTATCCGCGGTGGGATGTTCATCCATCGCAGCTCGTTGCCTATCTTCCTTTGGTGTCAGCGATAGCCGCGCTGATTGCCTTGTGGTTTTTCCGCGCGACATGGGGCCGTGCTCCGTTTTTCGCCGGGGCTTACTATGTGATTTCGCTATTTCCTGTGCTCGGTTTTTTCAGCGTGTATTTCTTCCGTTACTCGTTTGTAAGTGATCATTTTCAATATCTGGCGAGCATGGGACCACTCGCTCTGGCTGGAGCAGGGATCGCAGCGGTTGTAGGGCGTTTGTGTCAAACGCCGCTCGAGTTGGCGTCTGGCACAGACGCCCTACAGTTGTCGGAAAGCCAGAGCGCTGCTGCTCGAACCAAATTGTTTCTTGCCTCTGCGGCAGGCATCATTTTTCTCCTTTTGCTCAGCTTTCTAACGTGGCGGCAGTCTACCGAATATCGCAATCTCATCGCGTTGTACACGGCAACGCTAAAGAAAAATCCGGGTTGTTGGATGGCGCATTACAATTTCGGCATCGTTCTGAGCGAGGCGGGCGACACTGATCAGGCGATCGACCATTACCGACAGGCCGTTGCACTGCGGTCTGATTATGCGGAGGCGCATTATAACTTGGGCCGGCTTTTGGTTGAGCAAGGTCGCCTTGATGACGCAATCGCTCATTACGAAAAAGCCGTGGACATAAATCCTGCCGATCCGGAAGCGCAGAATAATCTCGGGGTCACGCTTTTTGGTATCGGGCGTATTGAGGATGCGATCGTGCATTATCAGAAGGCGCTCGAAATTCAGCCCGACTATGCCGAGGCCTCTTGCAATCTGGCGAATGCGCTTATTACCAAGGGAGACTTCGATGGTGCGATCGCTCGTTACAGGGTGTGCGTGGCGGCTGTACCGGATCAGGCAGAAGCGCAGTACAATCTCGCGAGCGCTCTTCTGCGCAAGGGCCACACAGACGAAGCGATTGCTCATTATCAAACAGTACTCCAGCTGCAGCCGGAGAGCGCAGATGCGCACTCAAATCTGGGTAGCGCTTTGCTGGCAAAAGGACGCGCTCACGAAGCGGTAGCTGAGTACATCAAGGCGCTCGAAATCTCTCCGGACAATGTAGCCGCGCTAAGTAATTTCGCGTGGTTGCTGGCGACATCTGCCGATCCCTCTCTGCGAAACGGGACTGAGGCTGTTCGATTGGCTGAATGCGCCGACTCGGCAAGTTCCAGGAGCGATAATCACGCGACTGTTCTCCGGATTTTGGCTGCAGCCTACGCGGAGGCTGGGCGATTTGCAGAGGCTAAAGAGACGGCTCAGCAGGCGTTGCAGACAGCAAACGTCCAAGGCAACACCACTTTGGCCGATGCGTTACAAGGGGAGCTTGCGCTCTACGATTTGGGTTTGCCGTACCACAAGTAAGCGAGAGAGATCGGGCTCGAGAACAGTGTTTCCGTCATTCTCGAAGCGCAACACGCGCGCGATAGAGAGCAATGTCTTTTTCCAAATTTGCTGCTAGCTCCGGCTTGTTCTGCGCGGCAGCCATTGCCATTGCTTCTTCGGCTGTGGCCAGAGCCTCCGAGAATTGTCCAGCTTCTGCGCGCGCGGCGGCGAGAGTGCGGAGAAAGTTCGGGTCTTTAGCATCCGAAATCTGTACAGCTTGCTGTGCCAGCCTGAGTGCCCTGGTCCCGTCGCGAATTGAATTGTCCGAAGAAGTCGCCAGCATCCAGGCGAGATTGTTCAGCGCCAGACTATCGTCTGGCGTTATGTTGAGCGCTTGGTCATACTCGGCAATCGCTTCTCTTAATCTTTCTTGTTTGCGAAAGGCGTTGGCGAGATTCCTATGAGCTTCTGCGTCGCGTGGTTGTATCGCCAGTGCCTTCTGCCATTGGACAATCGCTTCATCAATCCGGCCCTTTTGAAACAGCACGCTACCGAGATTGAAATACGCGTCCGCGTAATCAGGACGCAGCCTCAAAGCCTCCTGAAAGTGGCCGATTGCCTGATCCAAACGATGTTTTCTGGCAAACGCGTTACCGAGGTTATTCTGGATAAGGGCCGCGCCAAGCCCGTAGTGCGTCTCGGTCTTTTTTGATCGTATATGGACTGCGGACTGGAACTGTGAAACAGCTTCATCCAATTCTCCTCTACGAAGCAAGAGAAACCCAAGATTATTATGTGCAACGTCGTTTTCGCCGGTAACGGCCAGCGTGTGGTTCCAAAGCGTCTCGCTGTTTCTCCAATACGACGTCTGAACGAACGCACACGCGCCCAAGACCACGACTGCTAGTGTTCCGGCAACGGCCGCAAGCGCACGGCTGGCCCGTTTTGCCGAGTCCGGCAGCAAGTTGGGAATAATCCAAGCTATCATGATATAAAGACCGATCTGTGGCAGATAGCTATAACGATCGGCATGCGCTTGTTCGCCGACTTGGATAAATCCGATGACGGGAAGGAGGATGCCGAGATACCAAAACCACCCTGTCACGAGGTAAGGCTTTGTCTTTCGCAGAGAAATTACGAGCAAGCTCACCGCAACTAGCAGCGCGATTATCAGCATGACTTCCCACAGTGGCAGACGGTTGTTCGGATGCGGATAAAAGACTGCAAGCCGAGTGGGCCAAAACATCTGCCCAATGTAAGTAACGCAGCTCGCGAAAGCGTTGTTCATTCGCCATAAGAATGGCAACTGATCGATCGCGTTTGGATCTCCCCTCTGAACGAGCAACGTAGCGATGCACGAAAGCGCGGAGAGCGCGAATAAGGGGATTTTTTCCGCAATCAAGCTTCGCAGCTGAGTTTGGACCTTTGACTTCGGACCACTGACTCTCGCAAGCGGCCAATAATCCAACAGCAATAGCACAAACGGCAGCGTGACGAGCATCGGCTTTGACATCAGCCCAAAAGCAAAAAGCAACGCCACCAGGATGTACCGAACGAGGGTAGGCGCCTGCGCATAATGTGCATACGCAGTCAGCGTTAGCATGAAGAACACTGCGCTTAGTACGTCCTTTCGCTCAGCTATCCACGCGACAGATTCGACGTGCAATGGATGAATTGCGAAGAACGCTGCCACAAAGGCGCTTTGCCAAAGCGCACCGGTCATTTGCCTGAGCACCAGAAAGAGCAATAGGACGGCAATCGTGTGAAGAATGACATTGGTGAAGTGATGACCGGCCGGGTTTAGTCCCCACAGCTGGCAATCGAGCATGTGCGAGAGCGTCGTTATCGGGTGCCAGTTCCGCGCATGAGTATGAGTGAACGCGCCAATCAGGCCTTCAGCAGAAAGTCCGTTTGTGACGAGCGGATTTTCATAGACGTAAACGTGATCATCAAAATTGACGAAATCGTGAGTTAATGTTTGACCAAATACAAGCCAGGTGACGACCATTAGACCGAGGCACACGAGGAGTACGGTCGTCGGTGATTTCGCTTGTTTGCCGAGAACACGCGAGCCGGGGGCATGCGGAGCGGACGAACGTCTTCGGCGGTTCGCAGCCCGCCGCTCCTTGATGCCTTGCGTGCTAAGGTGACGAGCTGCCATTTGTTATACTGGGATCACGAAGCGGTCTTCCGGCTTCGTAAAGAGCAACGTTGCTCTCGAGCTCGGCGGCTAAAGCAGGATTGCCCTGGCTAATGGCTAATTCAGCGCCACGTTGCCCAGTCTCGATAGCATCGCCGAAACGCCCACTCTCTGCGTACGCTGCGGCAAGCACCCGATGAATCATTGGGATCTTTCCGCCGGAAATTCGAAACGCTTTCTCGGCCAGTTCGATCGCGCGTCCTCCATCCCGGATTGAGTCTTCGGGACACGTTGCGAACACCCAGGCAAGATTGCTCGCGGCGTTTCCGTTGTCCGGCTGGATTGCGAGCGCATCCTGCCATTGGTCAATGGCTTCTCTTACCCGACCTTGTTGAATCAGCGCTGTTCCCAAGGTGTTACGCGCCTCGACGTTCCCAGGTTCTATCTCCAAAAATTTGCGATAATGAACCATCGCTTCGGCAGCTCGTCCTTTTTTAAGCAGAGCCTTTGCGAGATTGTCATGAGCCGGTCCGTTTTCAGGACGCAGATCTATAGCTGCTTGTAACTTGGAAATGGCATCGTCCAGTTGTCCTTTGTCCAGGAAAATGATGCCGAGGTTATTCAGGGCAACATCGTTGTTGCTGGTAACGGCAAGGGCATGGGTAAACAGCGTTTCGCTATCGCGCCAGTAAGAGGCTTGCAGCGAGGCGCGCCAAGTTAGAGCACTGAGCACGACCACGGCAACAGCAGGCAGAGCAGTACGTTGAAACTGCCACGAGCGAGTCAAATCGGTTACCGCCCAGGTGACCGCAATATAAAGCCCGATCTGCGGCAAATAGGTGTAGCGATCTGCGTGCCCCTGCCATCCTACTTGCACCAAACCAATCACCGGGACAAGCATTCCGAGGTACCACAGCCAACCAGTGATGAAGTAAGGGGCAGTCCTTCGCAGAATAATAGCCGCTGTCGTAATTCCTATCAGAATTGAAAAGGCTACAATGATATCCCATACTGGCAGTCTGTTTTCCGGGTGCGGGTAGAAGACAGCGAGCCCTGCCGGCCAAAACATCTGCCAGATGTAAGTGACATAGCTTACTATCGCGTTATTGACTCGAGCCGATATTGGCAACTGCTCAGTCCACCCGATTGCCCCTCGTTGAGCCAGAAATGTGACGATGCTTGAAACGGCAGAAAGCGCGATCAGCGGAATCTTTTCCAGAACGAGTTGTAACACCTGACGTCCAGTATTTGATCTCTGGCCGTCAATTCTCCCCAGCGGCCAGTAATCCAGAAGTAAAAGGACGAACGGCAATGTAACCAGCATCGGTTTGGACATCAGCCCAAGTGCGGCGACCACCGCCACGACCAAATATCGGCCAATCGATGGTGCCCGCGCGTAATGAAAGTATGCGAGCAGAGTTAGCATGAAAAAAACAGCGCTCAGCACGTCTTTGCGTTCCGCGATCCACGCGACCGACTCCACATGCAATGGATGGACGGCAAAAACAGCAGCGACAAACGCGCTCCGCCATAACGCGCCCGTTATGCACTGCAGCGCAAGAAAAAGAAGAACCGTGGCGAGACCGTGAAGCAGAACATTCGTAAGGTGATGCCAGCCTGCCTTTAACCCGTACAGCTGGCAATCGAGCATGTGTGTGATTGTTGTGAGCGGGTGCCAGTTTTCCGAATGAATGTGGCTGAATGCCCATCCAACATTGTCGAAGCTGATGCCGCTGGCGATCCGCGTGTTCTGATAGACGTAACGCGGATCGTCGTAGTTAACGAAATCGTACCGGAGTGTTTGTGCGAACACCACCCATGTAACTACTGCAAGGCAGCCGCAAACGTTGAGGAGTGTCCAGCGCGACGTCAACTTACTTCCAGCAGCTATTTGGCGCACGATTGCGATTGTGAAAATCCGAATGGAAAAATCATAACCAATGGTGATGGCGCACCATCGCTTGCTTTCTCATGTGCTTCGTTATCTCTCATTTCTAGGATCTTCTTTCGTAAATCAAAATATAGCTGCCCAGCTCCGGCTCAGATGTTGGTAGTTGTTCGAAATAGTAATCAGTTCGACTCGCAGAAAGGGTATTTACGAAACCGACGAGTTTGTAGTACTGACTGAGATATTCGTTTGCCCAAGTAAAAATCAATTGCTCGGAACTAGAGCGTCGAAACCACGAAACATCTATCGCTACAGAAATGAGATACCGCGGGCGTGCAACCTCGATCTCGCTTATCATTTCTTCCTGCATCCGTCGCGCGTAGCTCTGCGCCTCCATGAGCGGGTAGGTATAGATGTACCCTGTGGTGGAGTGTCGCCTTGAATAAAAATAAATCTGCGGCTCGGAGCCGAGAATCGCAATCGTATCGCTCGGGCTGGAGTGGTCCCGTAAGTACTCTGCAATCTTAACGGACTCCGGAAACGGGTTCGATCCGTATGCGATTCGACATGCTTCAGGGGCAGAAACTTCAAAGTAGAATTGTCTTGCGGCAAGAATCGGCTGGCTCAACGCGACGCAAAACAGCAGGACCGGCGTAAATCGAAGTAACCTGCTGCGGCTGGCGACGAAATCCGACAACATGCCGATTGCAACGCCACAAAACAGTGAAACCGCAGGAAGGATAAAGATGAAGTAGTGTTCTCGAAAATAGAATCCCGCAGAAAGCGCTAGCAAGGAGAGTGCGAGCAGACCGGAAAGAAAAACTGCGCCGCTGCGGGATCGCCTATTCCAAAGTCCACCTGCCACGCCGATACCACCTAATACCCACAGCGCCCATCCCGAGCGAATCACGCCGGCAGCCATCACCGCAAAAATGGGAGGAGCTGCATTAAGAGGAACGAGGGTGCCATATTGGGCCGCGTACTTGACTGTCCAAAACCAGAACTTCTCGAACACGCCCGCTTGCCACAGAATGAGACAAGTAAGTGCGAACGGAATAATTGCGCCAGCGCTGAAGATCGAAATGCGCAAAGCGATCGTCTTAAATGCGGCGCGGCGACGAATATCATTCCAGAGGATCGATGCGGCTCCGAAGAGAATGAAAGGCGCTGCGGGTTGTTTCATTAAAACGCCAATGCCAAAAAGTACACCGCTAGCAAAGACTCGGCCGAAGCCGCGCTGACCTGACGGATTGAGAAGCAGCAACGTTCCACCCAGCACCGGTAGCATCGCAAATTGCGAAGCGTGTGCCGCCAAACCCAACACCGACGGGCTCAGCGAAATAACTCCGTACGTTGTCGCGGCGGCGACACCTTCCGGCAAGCCGAAGAGTCGCTGGCCAATGAAAAAGATCACGACCATTGTCGCAGCATTGACCAGGAGCAAACCGACATGAATCGCCTGGATCGTTTGCCCAAAGATCGACATGATCAACGCGTACGCTGCATAGGTTCCCGGAAACTTCATGTTGTAGGCGAGCTTGTAAGGCGGGATCCCTTGCAATATGAGTTGGCCGGCATAAGCGTACTCGCCCTCGTCGCGCTCGAGTGGAATTCCCAAGAGACGGATCCTGATTGCAATGACGAGAGCAAACGCAATTGTCGCCAAGGCCCACCATGCAAACTGCACGAGCCTGTCGTTGATGTCGGTCTTGCCCACCACGAAAGCTCCTATTTCGATGAGAAACGAAACGTTGCAACTTTTGGCGCGCGGCGATATGTCGCCGCTTTTTAAAGCGGCAGTACTACAGCCAAGCGAGAGGTAACGGATGCGCGAAATGGCTACGTGGTTTTTTTTGCCGCGCGGTCGCGCCTTGATTTTCGCTGTGGTTCTGGCGGCGGTGACGATCTTGGCATATCGCCCTGCGTGGCACGGGGATTTTCTCTGGGACGACGACGCTTACATCATCAACAATGAGCTGCTAACTGCACCCGACGGCTGGCAGCGGATTTGGTTCTCGCTTGACTCGCCTTCGCAGTATTTCCCGCTCACTTACAGCATATTTCGCATCGAGCACGCGCTTTGGGGCCTGAATACGACAGGCTACCATTGGGTCAACCTTCTGCTTCACGTTGCCAATGCCCTGTTGGTCTGGGCGGTACTAGCGCGCTTGAGAGTGCCCGGGGCGTGGCTGGCCGCAGCGATTTTTGCGCTGCATCCGGTGCAGGTGGAGTCAGTGGCTTGGATCACCGAACGCAAAAACGTGCTGATGGCTTTTTTCTTTCTGCTGACGGTGCTTGCCTGGATTGCGTTCCTTGACGAACGAACCAAGCGCGCGTGGCTTTTCTATTGTCTGGCGCTGGTTTTGTATGTGCTGGCGCTGTCGGCCAAAGCCACCGCCTGCACACTCCCGGCTGCCTTGTTTCTGATCCTTTGGTTGCAGAAAAAGCCGATCACGGTGCGGCGTCTGGTTCAAATCATTCCTTTTGTTGTCCTGGGCGTTGCGATGGGTTTACTCGCCGTTTGGTGGGAACACTACCATCAGGGAACGAACCGCGCGGTGTTCCCGTTTCTCAGTCCGATTGAGCGGGTCCTCGTCGCGAGCCGGGCTGTGTGGTTCTATCTGAGTAAACTCATCTGGCCATCCAATCTGACGTTTATCTATCCAAGATGGAACATCTCGCCGGGGCGTTTGCTGGATTACATCTGGTTGGTGGCGGGAGTAGGAGTATGTGTGGCCATCTACTTCCTCAGGCGATACGTCGGGCGCAGTGTCGAAGTCGCGTCCGCGTTTTTCGCCGCCACGCTTAGCCCAGTGGTTGGGTTAATCATGCTGTTCACATTTCGCTACACCTTTGTGGCGGACCATTATCAGTACTTGGCGTGCATCGGGCCGATCGCACTTGCGACTGCGGGGATAGTCAGTTTGGCCGACACGTTTCAGCAATATCGCGCCGTCATTGTGAGCGTGGCATTGTTAGTGGTAGCAAGCTTGGCGATGTTAACATGGCGGCAAGCCGGGACGTACAACGACATTGAAACGCTTTGGCGAACCACGCTGGCAAGAAATCCCGAATGCTGGATGGCGCATACTAATCTTGGTCTTGCCCTTCTTCAGAAAGGCAGGATCGATGATGCCATCGCGCATTATCGGTCCGCCTTGCAAATGCAGCCTGATTCGTGGGATGCCGAGTACAATCTCGGTACGGCCCTTTTAGGGAAAGCCCAGATGGACGAGGCGATCCTCCATTGTGAAAGGGCCGTGGCCATGCGGCCAACCGATCCGGATGCGCAGGTCTCTTTGGGCGACGCTCTTTTTCAAAAGGGCCGGATTGACGACGCAATTGCGCATTACCAAAAGGCAGTGATGGTGCGCCCCGATCACTTTCTGGCTCGTTACAGACTCGGCCATGCGTTGTTAGAGAAAGGCGAACTCGACAGTGCCATCCAGGTCTGTCGGACTGCCCTGATGATCCGGCCCGCGGATGCAGATTGTCACACGACGCTGGCTATTGCGCTCGAAGAAAAGGGCGAGCCTCTAGAAGCCATTCAGCATTACGAAAAAACGCTCGAGCTTGCGCCGCGATCCATTCCTGCGCTCACCAATTTCGCGTGGCTATTGGCGACCTCCCAGGACGCATCAGTACGAAATGGACGCAAGGCCGTTGAGCTTGCTGGGGAAGCCGATCAATTGGTCGGAGGCACGAACACCCTTGTGCTACGCACCCTCGCGGCCGCGTATGCGGAGAACGGTGAATTCGCGAAAGCGATTAGAACCGCCCGGTCTGCAATGCAACTGGCGCGGATCCACGGGGAGGACTCGCTAGCGACCAATCTTGATCAACAGATCAGGCTGTATCAGCTCGGGTTGCCGTATCGGGAAGCGGCCAAATAGCGCCCAAGCCCCCACGGCTGATTCATTAATCATTACAAGTTACGTCGGCTTACGATTCAACAATTCAACGATTTAACGATTTAACGCGGCGAAGTCGAAGCCGTTACAGCTCGTCGCGCAGGATTTTGAAGACGGCCGTGCTCTCCACTACGCCTTGGAGCGCGTCCGTGCCGGGGCCGCTGCCGAACGCAACAACATCTTCAACAGTGATCAGCGCAGATTTTGTGTAGAACGCCGCTGGCTCGGGCTGTTCTTGCGCCAGTTCTTTAACTTCGCCTGGGTCTTGGTTCATCGGTATTTTTGCAGTGCCGTATGATTTTCCTCCGTGCGGACCTGTTGCCCAGGTAATCCAGGGTTGTCCAGCTGAATTGAAACCCAGCAGCGCTATGCCGCTGTCTTTGCGAAAGGGAAATCCGTTCAGATTCATTCCGCCAATCGCCGCGTCACCGCACACAATGATTGTCGATTTCGGTCCACCATAACTTCGGGCGATGCCAACTGCGCGGTCCAGTTCGAGTGTCTGACTGAGTGTTCGTTCCCCATTGTTTTCCTCAGCCGCTTTCCGCATCAACCCTGCATCTACAACGAGCAAATAACCGCCGGCGTTGTACTGTAGTAGTTGAATCGCTCGCCTGACCATGTCCGAAAGACTGGGCTGCTGGCCTCTTTGTTCGACCTGGTTCGTGAAGGCGAGATCATCATTACTGAAGACGCCGAAAAGCTTCGGTCGGCGCCACGCCGGAACTGCTTCCAAGTCCGTGCGCGTTCGGACGATATCGAATCCATTACCACGAAGCTCAAGCAACAGATCGCGCGCGTCTCGTCTCTCGCCGCCTTTTGTGGCGGGAATAAATTGCGCCGCGCCGCCGCCCATTGCGATATCAATGTTTCCTCGATCTACAAAATCGGCTGCGATTTTCTCGGTATCGCTTGGCTCGGCGGTGTGCGCGTAGAAAGCCGCGCTTGTCGGGTCCGTCAGCTTCGCGTCCGTCACCAATCCTGTGGCTCGCCCGTATTCGCGCGCGAGCTCAACGATGCTCTTGATCGGTTTACCGTCGCCGTTCATTGCGATAGCGCGATTAGTCACTCTCTCGCCCGTGGCGATTGCGGTGACGGCAGCTGGCTGATCGGGTGCGGCGAAATCCTTCGAGTAATTCATCACCAGCGCGGCATACGGCATCGAATCCATGTTCAGCCGCGTGCCGGCTCCGGCAGCATAAGTGCGAGTAGGCGCCAGCCTGGCAGGCGACAACCCTTCGCCGACAAACAAGATAATCCCGAACGGCTTGCGGATGACCCAGTGCTGAAAATAAACCACGCCCACTCCGGCAAAAGCGACAAGACAGACGAGCGCCAGCAACTGGTTGCGCCATTTCATTTTCCCCTTTGTAGCGGCGGTCTTTGACGGCTGCAAATGTTCTAAAACTCCCTGAAAACAAAGAACTGCTTGTCGATCCCTGTCTTCATCGGCAAAGTGCGCGACGTATGGCCGGTCCCGTGATGCTCATTATTCGCGATGGATGGGGCATCAATCCCGGCGGCCGCGACAAGCGCGAAGAAAATGGGGATGCAACGCTGCTCGCATCCACGCCCTTTCACGACAAGCTCTATGGCGATTATCGCTGGTCGCGATTAAGCGCCAGCGGCATGGATGTTGGCTTGCCCGAAGGACAAATGGGCAATTCCGAGGTTGGCCACCTTAATCTCGGAGCCGGCAGGATCGTTTATCAGGACCTGACACGGATCAACAAAGCGATCGCCGACGGCGAACTGCAACGCAACCGTGTTTTGCAGGACACCTTCGCCGCTGCTCGGGGACATCGGCTGCACCTTATGGGACTGCTGTCCGATGGCGGTGTGCACAGCCATTACTCGCACATGATCGCGCTCGCGAACGCCGCGCATGCGGCAGGGGTCACAGAAATTTTCATTCACGCTTTCACCGATGGGCGGGACACGTCGCCCACTGGCGGCGCGGATTTTTTGAGAACGTGCGAAAAGGAACTTGAGCACAGCGGCGCGAAAATCATCACCGTCGTCGGGCGCTATTTCGCGATGGATCGCGACCGGCGCTGGGACCGCACAAAAAAAGCTTGGGACGCCATCGTTCTGGGTCGTGGTGAATTCTGCGACTCATCACCCTGCGCGGCTGTGGAGCGACAATACTCTCTTGGCAAAACGGACGAATTCATGCCTCCGCTGATTCTCGCCATGCCTAACGAGCAACGTATCCGCGATGGCGACACGGTTTTATTTTTTAATTTCCGTGCCGACCGCGCGCGCCAGCTTTCGCAGGCGTTTTTGCTGAAGGACTTCGACGGGTTCGATCGCGAAGTGTGGCCGCAAGTCCATTTCGTGTCACTTACGCAATATGATGTGCGCTATTCGTCGCCGTTCATTTTTGCGCCGCAGGAACTCAAACACATTTTAGGCGAGATCGTCAGCGCTGCCGGCAAACGGCAATTGCGCATCGCCGAGACCGAGAAGTACGCGCATGTGACTTACTTTTTTAATGGCGGGATTGAGAAACCCTTTCCCGGCGAAGATCGCAAACTCATTCCGTCGCCAAAGGTCGCGACGTACGATTTAAAACCGGAGATGAGCGCGTTCGAAGTCACCGACGAACTGCTCTCTGGCATGGCGGATTACGACTTGATCATTTTGAATTTTGCAAATCCCGACATGGTGGGGCATACCGGCGTGGTTGAGGCCGGCATCAAAGCGGTGGAGACAGTGGACGCCTGCTGCGCCCGCATCATTCCAAAGCTCCTCGAGCTTGGCGGCAAAGCGTTGATCACCGCGGACCACGGCAACTGCGAGCGAATGCGCAATCCTGACGGCTCGCCGAACACCGCGCACACAAGCTATCTTGTGCACTTCATTTATGTCGGCGGAGACGCGGCGAAGTTCCGCTGCGAAAACGGCATCCTGGCCGACGTCGCGCCAACTCTTTTATTTCTGCTCGGCTTGCCCCAGCCAAAGGAGATGACGGGGCACAATTTACTTGTGCCGGTTGTCAGCCGCTAGTTGTGCTACTCGTCGGTAAAGATCAAGCTTACTCGCTCGTGTCGCGCAGTGGAATGTTTCTTCGGTAAAGATCGATATTGGATTCCAGCGCGTTTGCGGCCGCGTAGTTTCCCTGTTTCATGGCCAATTCTGAGCCGCGCTGCGCCGTTTCAATTGCCTTGTCGAATTGACGATTCTCCGCATACGCAGCAGCCAGCAGCCGGTAGATTCGGGGGTCTTTCTCGCCGGAAACCTGCAGCGCGTGCTCGGCCAATCGCACCGCTTTGCTGCCATCGCGAATCGCGTCGTCGGGGAACGTAGCAGATACCCAGGCCAGATCGTAGGCCGCGTTGAGGTTGTCCGGCTCCGATTCCAGAGTCTTTTCCCATTCACTGATTGCCAAGTCCATGCGCCCTGCCTGCGACCACGCGACACCGATCTCGACACGTGCGTCTGCGTTGCTGGGGTTCAGCTGGAGCGCTTTCTGTAAATGATCGACCGCAGCGAGCGGCTGGCCTTTTTGCACCAAAACCACCGCGATATTGTAATGAACCTTGGCTGACCCTGGACTGGCGGCGAGCGCTTTCTCGAAATGAACGAGCGCATCGTCAAGCCGCCCTTTGTGCAACAGTGCCGTGCCGAGATTGTTGTGGGCTTCAGCGAACTGCGGCTGGATTTCCAGTTCCTGTTCGTAATGCATAATCGCCTCGTCTATTCGCCCCTTCTCCGCTAAAACCGTGGCCATATTGTAATGCAGCTTGGGTCGGTTCGGCTTTATCTCCAAAGCCCGCTGCAGATGGAGGAGCGCGGTTTCCGTATCGCCCTTTTTCAAAAGAGCGATGGCGAGGTTACTATGGCCCTCGGCGCCATTTGGCTGAATCCGTACTGCCGTTTCAGCCTGTGCAATTGCCTCGTCGAGACGCCCCTTTCGGAGCAATGCATCGCATAATTGAACATGGGCGGTGTAGTTAGCCGTTGTCGCAGCCAGCGTGTCTCTCCAAACAGATTCGCTATCGTGCCACACCGCGGTCCGGTCCCACGCTCGCCACGCCAAAAGACTTAAGGCGATCGCAGCGGTGCCGGCGAGCAGCGCGTGCTGACGCGGCCATGACTTCGAGAGATCGGAAACCGCCCACGTCAGAGCGAGGATTAACCCGATTTGTGGCAGGTACGTGAACCGATCCGCGCGTGCCTGCGCTCCAGCCTGAAGCACTCCAATCACCGGTACGAGCATTCCCAAGAACCAGAACCAGCCGACGAGCAGGAAGGAGGACGAACCCCGCCGCTTAATGCAGATGCCCGAAATTACCACGAGCAGCGCAGCTGAACCGAGCACTGTCAGCCAAGGCAGGTGGCGCGAATACGGATAAAAGAGGGCCAGGTTTTGTGGCCAGAAGGTTTTCCAAATGTAAATTGCATAGCTTACCACCGCGTTGGCAATGCGCGTGCCGGCGCCAACGTTTTCTATCCTGGCAAGGGCACCTGCTTGCTTCGCGACGATCAGCGTAATAACGCTCCAGACGATCGTGAGCAGGAGAAATGGGAGCTTTTCCCCAATTAACCGGAGGACAGTCGAGGAACGTGTGCCGTTACCCTTGCTTGTTTCACATTCCAGGCGACCGAGCGGCCAAATGTCGATCAAGAACAGGACGAACGGCAGTGTTACGATCATCGGCTTCGAGAACAGCCCTGCCACAAAAAAGAGCAGCGCTAGGACGTAATAGCGCGGCGATCTCTCCTTTGCATACGACGCATACGCATGCAGGGTTAGAAAAAAGAACAGGCCACAAAGAACATCTTTGCGTTCCGCGATCCAGGCGACTGACTCGACGTGCAGTGGGTGAAGGGCGAACACGGCCGCGACAAATGCGCTTGGCCAGACGCGCCGGGTCGTTCGCCACAGGAACAGCAACAGCAGCAGTGCGTTGGCGACGTGAATCGCGGCACTTGTCAGGTGATGGCCGCCGGCCCAATTTCCGTAAAGTTGATAGTCGAGTTGATGCGTGAGCCAGGTGAGCGGATGCGGATAGCCAGTGTGCCCGGTTGTGAATGCCCACTTTACGTCGGTCCAGGTCAGGCCGCCCACAACCGAGGCATTCTCGGTGATGTAAAGGTTATCGTCGTAGTTGATGAAATCGTTATGTTTGACACGCCAGTAGACGGCGAACGTCACGAGAGCGAGCAGTGCGCACGTGAATGCTACCGCACGCTTCTGCGATGGAATCGCGATCCGCGCGCGTGAGCGCCCGTGACCATTTCTTGGCTTCAGATCGATTTTATATTCCACATCCTGCACCCTGGCCACTATTGAGGCGATCGCTGCTTTTTCCGCACTACTGGTAACGACCGAGGCGCCTCTGTGGCGTTGTCTCGTCCCAAAGTGACCTCCGCGCGAGCACGGGACCATTGTCTGAGTCGATCAGCACTCCCCCGACGGGGAGAGATTTCGAGTCGCAAAATAAACCTTGCGGCAGCATAAGAAGACTGTGGATCAAACTCAGGGAAAAGTGAATGACCATTTCGCAGGCTTGGATAGCGCGTGCACACGTGCGCTTCGAGAAGTTGGCGGCGTTGGCAGATTGTTTCGAGCCGCTCGTACCTGTCGATTAACCGGCGATAGCCGTATCGGCGCACGCCGCTTTATTGCCGAGCGAAAAGAATTTACATTTGGCGATCACTGGGTGTATCACGAATAAGCCTTTAGAAACCTCGAAACGCATGAAAAAAGTGTTTCTTAGTTATAGTCGGCATAACGCAGAGGTAGTCACAAAGCTGATTCACGATCTGCGGGCAGCCGGAATTGATATCTGGTATGATCAAACTCTCACAGGCGGGCAGCGCTGGTGGGATAACATTCTCGAGAATATCGCGAATTGCGATGTGTTTATTCTCGCTCTTTCGCCTGAGTCCTGGCAATCCGAAGCGTGCAAGAGTGAATTGCAATATGTCAGTAAACTCGGCAAGACGATCCTTCCCGTCGTGATTTCGGACGGCATTAATATCAATCTTTTGCCTGCACCGCTTAATCAGATTCAGATTACAGATTGCCGTCGCGGCGACAGTGAGTCGGTGCTTTCGCTGATTAAATCGATCTATTCGGCATCTGGTCCGCCGCCATTGCCTGATCCGCTTCCGGCTCCGCCGCCCGTTCCGGTTTCATATCTCAGCACGTTGAAAGAACGAATTGATTCACGTGAACCGATGAGTTCTCAAAATCAGATTACGTTGTTATTTGAAATTCAGGAAGAGATTCGGGCTGGTCGATCACCTGTCGAGATACGTGAACTCTTGGTGGAATTGAAACGACGCGATGATCTGTTAGCTAAAATTGCCTCACAGATTGATGTCGTATTAAGCAGTCTTGAACAAAACATCAACGTGCAGCAGCCGGGTCCTCCGCCGATCAACATTTCTCAGACGACCGAACACATATCTTGCCCGAAGTGCGGCAGGCAAGCTGCGAAAGGACAGAAATTCTGTCCAAATTGTGGCACCATGCTCGGAGAACAAGCCCGCGAGATTCCTGAGGGCTCAGGAAAAAAATCCCGCAAATTCATCTGCCCGCCGAAACAGACTTCGACTGTTATTGGCGACGTCAAGGGATGGTTGGATTCTCAGGGTTTCGATTCGCAACAGATGAAAACCGAAAATGGGGGGGAGCTTCTTCAGATAAAGAAGCGTGGCGGATGGCGTGACTTTGTCGGAATGGCTACGTCGTTGAATATCGTTTTCTACCAATCAGGTGACACGCTTACTGTGCAGATCGGTTCAGGAAAATGGGTTGATAAAGCCGCTGTCGGCACTGTCAGCTTGTTCATCTTGTGGCCCCTCGCTATAACAGCCGGGTTCGGAGCGTGGGAGCAAATGAAAATGCCCGAGAAGATTTTTGACTACATTGGAAGCCGGCTGCATAGCAAATAACAACATTTGTAGCGAGTGGCCTCACTCATTACGGAGCAGGTCGGTTGGGCGCGATTTCGTCGCGTGCGATTTGCAGCTGTCGATTTAGGACGCGCGTCCCCGCCATTGCGATTCGGTGCAACAGGCGAATGCGATTGTCCGCTGTGGCGTCGTGCCAGCCTGAGTCGCGCACGAGTGTGAGTGCGCCGCTTGATTCCACCAGAGCGCCCCAGCCGACGGGCACTTCCGATTCGCGGAATAACTGCTCGGGCAGCACAACGAAAAACAAATTTGCGCAGCGGTAGCGAATCAGCTTTTCGAACTTTATGCAATCGTAGAGCCGATTTTGCAGCGTCCGCAACTCACGAACCAGGCGCGCGTAGCCGCGGTGTCCGATCGCGCTGAAGTTCTCGAAATCAAACTCCGGGAAAAGCGAATCACCATTCTGCAGGTTTGGGTAGTGCGTGCGCAGGCGCGCTTCGAGGAGTTGGCGCCGTTCGCAGATCGCTTCGAGCCGCCGGCGCGCAGACTCACTGTGGCAATTGTCTCGTCGCAAATCGCAGAGCGTCTGTTTGCATTCGAACACCGCTGTCGATCCAATTTGCTTCTGGTGTGGCCGATACCCGGCCACGTCGGCGCGATACCGGCACTTTGGCAAACTCACTTCGATCGCGCATGCCGAAAACCCATGCGCCTGCGCCCAAACAAATGCGAGCTGCTTCAGCCGTGCGTGTTGTGCCGTTTCACCGCGACGGCTTGTCACGCGCGCAGCCATTTGGCCAGTTCGCGCGCCCAGTACGTCACGATGATGTCGGCACCTGCGCGTTTGAGCGCTGTCATGATCTCCAGAACGGCAGCGCGCTCATCCAACAGTCCTTTGTCGGCAGCCGCTTTAACCATGGCGTACTCGCCGCTGACATGATAAACGGCGGTCGGTTTTCCAAAGCGCTCACGAACGCGCCACAGGATGTCTAGATAAGGGAGCGCAGGCTTCACCATCACGATGTCCGCGCCTTCCTCGATATCGAGGGCCACTTCGCGTAGCGCTTCGTTTGCGTTCGCAGAATCCATCTGGTACGAACGGCGATCGCCAAACTGAGGCGGGCTTTCGGCTGCCTCGCGAAATGGCCCGTAAAAGACCGACGCAAACTTCGCGGCATAGCTCATGATGCCGGTCTGATCGAATCCACTCGCATCGAGCGCTTCGCGAATCGCGCCGATGCGGCCATCCATCATGTCGCTCGGCGCAACAACATCCGCGCCTGCCGCAGCGTGGGATAGCGCCGTCTTTACCAAAAGTTCTACGCTCTCGTCATTCAAGACATCGAAATGGTTGCCATCGATGCGCGTAACACCACAATGGCCATGGCTCATGTATTCGCAGAGGCAGACGTCAGTGATTGCGACCAACTCGGGGCATTTTGACTTGATCGCTCGCAGCGCCTCTTGAATGACTCCGTTTTCTGCGTAAGCACCGCTGGCTTGCTCATCTTTATGCTCAGGAATCCCGAAAAGCAGGATAGCTTGCAGCCCGAGGTCCTGAACGCGGCGAGCTTCATCGACAACGTCTTTCACGGGCAACTGAAAGACTCCCGGCATGCTGCCGACGGGTCGGCGTTGATCCAATTTTTCGCTGACGAACAGCGGCAAAACAAAATCGTGGATGGTCAAATGCGTTTCGCGGACGAGATTTCGCAGAGCAGGGGAACGCCGCAGGCGACGCGGTCGATGCACCAATCTTCGCATGTCGTGGAGGGTACCCGTTGCGAAACTAGTCGCAAGCAGGAGGAATTTGCGACCCTGGGAGCAAGGAACTGACGGGACATATGCTTGACGGAGCGCAGCCTTCAGTGTCTGCATCTTAGCCGTGGCGAATGGCTCCGATTATTTGTTGATCGATATCAGTAATTCGTACGCGAAGTTTGCGTTCTCATCGAAAAGGCGAGTCTCCACTCCTGTACGGATCGTCACGGGCGAGCTTTCAACCAATGTTGTCGCGGAATTTCTTCAGAAAAGACAGGTGACAAGGGTCGTCGTCTCGTCTGTTGTGCCGGCAAAAAACCCCGCGATTTCGAAGGCCGCGCACAACAAAGTGAAGATGCTCTGGTTAGATTGGAAACTGAAGCTGGGCGTGGCGATTGATTATCCCAAACCGCAATCGATTGGCGCGGACCGCCTGGCGAACGCCGCGGCTGTTGCCGACCTTTACGGGTGTCCGGCCATCGTTGTGGACTTCGGCACAGCAGTGACTTTCGACGTCGTTTCCGAGCGCCGCAGCTACGTCGGCGGCGTGATCGCGCCGGGACTCGAAGCGATGACGAATTTTCTTTATCAACGCACTGCGCTGCTGCCCAGGCTTTCACTGAAAGAGCCAAAGCGAGCGGTCGGCAAATCGACAATTGAGGCAATGCGGTCCGGCGCGGTGTTCGGCTACCGCGGACTAGTTCGCGAGATTCTCGCGCGAGTTAGGGCGGAGCAGTTTCCCCGCAAGAAAGTTGTTGTCGTCGCGACGGGGGGCTATGCGCCGTTGATCGCCGAGGGATTACCGGAGGTCAGCGTGATTCATCCGCACCTTACGCTCGAAGGTTTGCGGATCGTCGGGAACTTGAATTGATTTCGATCATTGGTAACATTTTCCGAAGCGGGCTGAAAATCTTCGCGCCGAACGCAATTTCGACTTGTCAGAGATGCTAATCGAGGCTTGAATCGGGGGTTCATGAGAATCTGGAAGATCGCTGCGATCGCAGCGCTGGGACTTACCTCATTTGCTGCGGACAATGTTGCCCCGACCAAAGCGGAGTTGGAGGAGATGTACAACACTGCCTACCGGGCGTTCGACGCGGGCAAATTTCCGGAGGCGCTAAAGCAACTCGACGCCATCGACGCGCGCCAGCCCGATCTCGCGGCGTCGAAGAATCTACGTGGCGTCATCCTGATGCGGCAGGGCAATTACGATCAGGCTGAAGCTGCGTTGACTGAAGCGGCGAAGATCGACCCAAAGTTTTGGAATGCGCGCTTCAACCTGGCTGAGATCCCGTTTCTCAAAAAAGATTGGGCCGAGGCCAGAAAACGCTTTGAGCAACTGCTCTCGACCGGCCAGTCCGATCTGGCGAAGGAAGCGTCGCAGCTGATCCAATACAAAATTTTGCTCACGTACCTGATGGAGGGCAAAAGCAATATGGTCGATTCCATTCTTGCCAAGCTCGAGCTTTCACCCGACACGCCAGCTGTTGATTACGTGAAGGCAGCGGTCGCGCTCCAACAGAAGAACGAAGCGGAAGCGAAGGATTGGATCAGCGCCGCGGAAAAGAATTATCCACCACAGCTAAACAAGCTTTTCGCCGAATCACTTTACGAAATTGGCTGGATGGAAAAACCAGCCGGGCAACGGCGAGCTTCGCTACCGCTCATGACCACGGCCGAGCGCACGGAAAAGACGAAGGCGTTTGCGCGTTCAAAGTTCGAGCAATCACAGCAGGCATTTCGGCAGCGCGATTTTGCGACCGCGCTCAAGCTGGTCGACGAGGCGGACAAGGCAGATCCAAATCAGCCCGCGACGCTTAATTTGCGCGGCGAAATTCTGATGCAGCAGGGGCAATTCGATGACGCCGAGGCCGCATTCAAAAAAGCCGCGAAGCTGGATCCGAAACTTCGCGATGCGCAATACAACCTCGCGCAAATCCCCTTCAAGAAGAAAGAATACGCAAAAGCGCGGGACCGCTTCGAGACGCTGTATAAACGCATCCCTGGCGGTGATAAGAATCAGGCCGCCGAGCTGATTAAGTTCAAAAT